>CAMPCK010000029.1 GCA_946645735.1 uncultured Clostridia bacterium | reverse complement strand
TTTACGTTTCACCATTTCAGACACGGGTATCGGCATGAGCAAGGATTATCTGCCTCATATCTTCGATGCCTTTAGCCAGGAGGATGCATCCACCACAAGCAAGTACGGAAGCACAGGCCTCGGAATGCCCATCACCAAGAGCATAGTGGAACTCATGAACGGACATATAGAGGTTGAAAGTGAGAAGGATAAGGGAACAACCTTCACGGTCACAGTAACCCTTACGGATTCTCCGAGAAAAGACGACGGTATCACAACGGGAGATCTTAAACCTCACGAGATGAGCGTTCTCGTTATCGATGACGATCCCATCGCCTGCGAACATGCCCAGGTGGTTCTCGGACAGGTTGGTGTATCCTGCGATACAGCGGCATCAGGCGCTGAGGGACTGGAGAAGGTGACCGTGCGTCATGCAAGGCGCGATGCCTACGACCTTATTCTGATTGACTGGAAGATGCCTGAGATGGATGGCGTGGAAACCTCAAGAAAGATAAGGGAAGTGGTGGGACACGATACGGCCATCATTATCCTCACCTCATACAACTGGGATGATATAGCTGATGAAGCAAAGAATGCCGGAGTTGACAGCTTCGTTTCCAAACCTCTCTTCGCAGCGACTGTTATGGATGAGTTCAGAGAAGCCTTCGCAAGAAAGAGCGAAGCCCTGGCTAGAGCCAAGGTTGATCTTAAAGGACGCAGGATCCTTCTCGCGGAAGACGTTGTGGTAAATGCCGAGATCATGGTCATGGTGCTCAGCATGAGAGAGATGGATGTCGATGTGGCCGAAAACGGAAGGATCGCAGTCGACCTGTTCAGCTCCAAGCCCGAAGGTTACTACGATGCCATCCTCATGGATATGAGAATGCCTGAGATGGACGGACTTGAAGCCACGAGAACCATAAGAGGTATGGGAAGAGCCGACTCAGGATCCATTCCTATCATAGCCCTTACAGCCAATGCCTTTGACGAAGACGTTCAGAGGAGCATGCAGGCAGGACTCAATGCGCACCTTTCGAAGCCCGTTGAGCCTGAAGCACTCTTTGAAACACTGGAAAGTCTGATTAAATAACACAAAAAAGAGCCTTCACCCTGAAGGCTCTTTTAGTATGCTCGGATAAGAGTTTTTAGAATTCTATTGTTTCAGGGGGTGCGGTGAAGCTTGAGAAGGTGGCTACAGCATCTTTAAAGTAAAGTACTGCTGTGTTGGGGTCGTTTTCATCATACATGCTGCGAAGATTGGGATAATCGTCCAGCATGTGCTTCTTGGGTTCAACCCTGTCATCATCAACTAAAGTTCCTGCAAGGCGGAGCCATTTCTCTCCGTCGAAGCAGCAGAGCTCGACCTTCTTTCCGTTTGCTTGTTTAAAAACGTCTTTTCCCTTTCCTGTCTGGATGTAAAGCTTATCCTCAAACAGGTCGATGGTTCCGAAGGGTCTTACTCTTGGCTGGTCGCCGTCGGCGGTTGCGAGATAATATGTGCCGCATTTCTTGATGAATTCGTAGATTTTTTCCATTAGTTGCCTCCTTATAAGTAAAATTATTTTAAAGCATTGTTATATTTTTTCGCGGATCCTCAGGCAGAGATCAACGAGATATGCCATGTTAAGCTGCTGGGAATCCGTTGCTTTCTTGAAATCGAGACCTGTGATCTGCCCGATTTTATCCATTCTGTAACGAAGAGTGTTCTCATGCTGATGGAGAACCGCCGCCGCTTCCGGAAAACTCATGCCGTGTTCAGACCAGGCTGACAGGGTTTCTATGAGTTTGCCGTTGTTTTCAAGGTCAAAATCTCTTATGGGATTCAGAATGCTGTTGCTGAATTCACGCATGACCCTGGTATCCGACAAAGGATAGACCAGTTTCAGAAGGCCAAGAGAAGAGAACTTCAGATCCCTGTGTGATGAGCCCTCTGCCATAAGGGCAGCTTCCAGGGCTTCTTCTATGGAATACCCCAGTTCTCCGGGGTAGTAGTGGACGTTGCTTATTCCGATGGGAGCAGAGTTGAATCCCGAAGCTTGCCTGAGAAGTCCCGTTATTTCCTCATCCTTCAGACCGGCTTTCTGATCCCAGGAAGTTACATAGAGAAGACCCCTCTCATAGGGTGTGAAGATGCTTTGGGGAATGTCGAGAGCAGTCGCCTCATACATTCTGTAATGATCCTGAAAAGACCCTTCGGAGTAATCGTCTCCGAGATACATGTAGTATGCCTTATGCTGAGTCTCAAATGAAGGGTTGATTAGCATGGCGTGCTCAAAGACATCCTGCTCACTGGTTCCGGCAGAGGTTATGATGTCAAGCTCCCTTGAGATCCTGTCAGCAGATTCCTGACGGATGATGGCTGTCTTTACACCGAAGATTATATCTTCGATAAAGGGTTCTTTGCTGTCATAGGTGAAGATGGGGAAGTTCCTTGCTTCTGCATATCTTACCATGGTCTCCGGTATGCGGATCCTGAAAATATCCTTGATGACAAGACCGCTGGCTCCTGCGGAAATCAGTTCCCGCACAGCATCTGCTACCAGACGGGGATCATCCTTGGCATACAGCAGGGTGCTCATCACAAGCTGGTCCCTGTCAAAGTTATAGTGCTTGTATCTGCCGCTTACTTCAGGCAGAAACTCATAGTCAAGGATCCCCACGGAGGATACGCGGCCCACCATGCCGCCCTTGCCGCAGATTATTTTAAGGGTGTCCTTATAGGTGTTATAAAAATCAGAAACTGTGTAGTACATGTTTTGTAAAATATTATAAATAAAATTCTTAATTATACATGTATATTAAAGAATAAATCCTTCTTAAGTGTATTATATTATAAAATATTACAGAATACTACCATATTTTTTATAATCATTTTTAAATATTACAAATAATTCGCGTTGCTTTAAAAGGCTTGGGGGGATATACTGAAACCACAAAGCGACAAACAATGAATTTGAAATAAATGAAAGGAGAAACTCATGAATTTTAAAGTACTGGGAACTGAAGAACTTAAGGCTGCACTCAAGATCGGAGAAGTCATCGATGGCGTCAGATCCGTCTATGAAGCAAAGACAAAGGGCGAAATCATAGTATGGCCTCTTGTATATCACGAGTTTGAGGACGGCAAGGGTTCCAACATGGATATCAGATCCGGCGGCATCAAGGGAGACATCAACATCCACGGAATGAAGATGTTCAACGAATTCCCGGGAAATCATGAGCTGGGCCTTCCTTCACACATAGCAATGATCATGGTCTTCGATTCAACAAACGGCATGCCCATCGGTGCAGTTGACGGAGCATATGTAACAGGCATGAGAACAGGATCCGCCGGAGCCATCGGAGCAAAGGCTCTTGCAAGACCCGAGTCCGAAATCCTCATGGTTCTCGGAGCAGGACAGCAGGCCATGTTCCAGATCGCTGCGACGCTTACCCTTTTCCCGGGGCTTAAGAAGGTCATGATAGCTGACCCCATTAATCAGCCAAACGCAGAGAACTTCGCAGCTAACTGCTGCTCAAGACTCTACACAGAGTTTGGCATTGACAGATCAGGCGTTGAATTCAGCGCAGTTACGAATCTTAAGGAAGCAGTAGGTCAGGCAGATATCATCATCACCGTAACTCCCAGTCGCGAGCCGGTTATCAAGAAGGAATGGGTAAAGCCCGGAACACACTTCAGCTGTATCGGTTCCGACATGGAAGGAAAGGAAGAGATCGATCCTGAGATCTTCAGAGGAGCAAGGGTATTCGGAGATGACCTGAACCAGTGCAAGGCAGTGGGCGAGATGGAGATCCCTCTTAAGAAGGGAATGATCAGTGAAGAGGAGCTTGGAGGAGAGATCGGACAGGTCCTCACAGGAGAGGTCGCAGGAAGAACATCAGATGATCAGATCACCATCTTCGATGCAACAGGCTTAAGCGCTCTCGACCTTATCACAGCCAAGATAGCTCTGGAAGCTTAATAAACACAGAACGAAAGTATTTTGCAAACATACGATTCGAATAACGGAGGAAAGACATGAAAATCAAGACTTTTAAAGTAGAACAGTGGATGAACGAATGGGAAACCAAGTGCACATATAACCTTGCAGAGACCTGCATCGACTCCCTTACCATCAAGGAACTCCTGGAAATGGCAGGAGAGGACGTAGAAGAATACATGATGAAGCTGGCAGATACCAGATTAACTTACAGCCATATCTACGGATCCCCTGAACTTCTGGACGGCATCGCATCTCTTTATGAGAATGTGGGACACGATAACATCATCCCTACCCACGGAGCCATCGGTGCAAACTATCAGGTTATCAACACCCTTATAGAGCCCACGGATAACATGGTATCCGTAATGCCCACCTATCAGCAGCACTATTCCATTCCTGAGTCCATCGGAGCTGAGGTAAGGCTTCTCAACCTGAACTACGAGAATAAGTTCCTCCCGGATCTGGATTATCTCAGATCCATCGTAGACGATAACACCAGGATGATCACCATCAACAACCCCAACAACCCTTCAGGATCCTGGATCCCCCTGGATGTAATGAAGGAGATCGTTGAGATCGCAAGATCAGTTGATGCGTATGTTCTTTGCGATGAGGTTTACAGAGGAATCAGCGAGGACGGCTCATACCTTCCTTCCATCGTAGATATCTATGAGAAGGGAATCTCCGTAGGTTCCATGTCCAAGTGCTACTCCCTGGCAGGCTTAAGACTTGGCTGGATCGTATCCCGCGACCCTGAAGTTATCCACCTCTGCCGTGAAAGACGTGACTACGACACCATCAGCTGTGCAGTAATCGACGACAAACTTGCAGCTCTGGCTCTTAAGCACAAGGATAAGATCATCGAAAGAAACAGAGAGATCCTTAACACCAACAGAAAGATCCTCGACGACTGGGTAAACGCTACACCTGAAGTTTACTACATCAGACCCGTAGCAGGAACCACTGCTCTCGTATACTACAAGAAGGACATGCTGTCCCGTGACCTCTGCGTAGACCTTCTTCAGAAGAAGGGCGTAATGTTCACCCCCGGCGAATGCTTCGAGATCGAGCACTCCGTACGTATCGGATACGCTTTTGACTCCAAGCTCCTTAAAGAGGGACTTGACCTCTTCGCAGAATACTTAAGAGAAATCTAATTAAAGGCACCATAAAAGCCCTGGAAATCCAGGGCTTTTTTACATATTAAGTCCTAAGACCACATATCCCGCGACTGTAATAAGGGAGAGGATAATGGCATAGGGAAGTGTCGTTTTTACTATGGTCATGTTGCCTACTTCGGAGCCTGCGGCAGAGAGGAAGATAGTGTCCCCGTAAAAGCACATGCTGTAGCCGAGACCGACCCCGCTCATGAGGGCTGCAAGGGTGAGCACCGGATCCATTCCCATCTCAGCTGAAAGGGGAATGAAGATGGGGATAGAAAGCAGCATAATGGTCCAGCAGGAACCCGTTGAAAAGACGAGAAAGCCTGTGGTGATGAAGGTCACTGCAGGAAGGAGCCATGCCGGAACAGAGGCTCCTGCAAGCTGAATTATCAGGTCATAGAGTCCCAGCTCTGAATTGGCATTGTTAAGGACGAATCCAAAGAAAAGAATTATGAGGATGGTCAGCATTGAGGATGCGCCGGCAAAAAAGTGCTTAAAGAAGTCTTCAAGTGACATAATCTTCTGGGGAAGATAAATCACAAACTGGCAGATGAGACCTGCGACGATTCCCGCGAGTATATTCAGGTCAAAGTAAACAGTGCCCCCGATTATTACTGCCAAGGGAACCAGAATGTTAAGAGGAGATGAGACATTGTTCTCGTCAAGTTCTCCAAGATCCACCAGGGAGTTTTCGGATCCCTCCCTTATGAGGGCGGGTCCGCCGGAGGATACTCTGTCATAAGCTTTTTTAAGAACCCCAAGTTTTGGGAACAAGCCTGCTGCCAGAAGGAGGCAGAGCAGGATCATGAGGATCGGATAGAACATCATGGGCACAGCTCTGAAATAATCGGTTGCTTCCATGCCGTTTGATGCGATGAGATTCATTGAAAAGGCTGTCCAGCTGGTCATGGGAACTGCGATACAGAGGCTGGTCGCCATGGCATTTGAGTGGAAGGCCAGGTGCTCTCTGGGGACTCCGCTCTTATCCGTAATATTTCTCATGGAGAATGTGACCGTCAGGGAATTCATATATTCATCCATGAAGAGGATCATATCCATGAGCCAGGAAAGGAGCATGGCGCTTCTCGGCCCGTGGACGAAACGTCTTACGTAATTTCCGAGACCCGTGAGCCCTCCGGATTCCTGAAAGAGTTTCATTACAGCTCCGAAGGAGATGAGGAAGACCATGCAGAACTGGAAAGAATAGTCTGAGAGAGCCTGAAAGAAGGAATCAAGAGTGCCCAGGACAAAGTTACCCCTGTGGAGGATGAGCATTGCAAGAAGGGTTGCTGCAATCATGGACTCACCCATTTTGCGGGTCAGAATGGCCAGCACTATGAGAGTTGTCAGGGGAAGTATTGTTAATATATCCGACATTTAAGGCACCTCAAGTTAATGCTTGATTATATACATACATTATAGTACCATTTAAATGTAAAGTAAAACTTGTATGTTATTAATTTACGGAAATGATTAATAGAAACTGCAAGTTGCAACTGCCGGTTGACAAATTGAAAAGGCTGCTTGGTGGCCTGCAACCGATAAAAAATGTATTCTGAAAGTGCAAAAGAGACAGGGGAGCAATCACCCGGAATTATAAAAAACAGATTTTCAGAATACAGGAGGACGAAATGATATTAGCAGATAAGATCATAGAAAACAGAAAGAAAAACGGCTGGTCCCAGGAGGAGCTTGCTGATAAGCTCGGGGTATCCCGCCAGTCCGTATCCAAGTGGGAAAGCGCTCAGGCCATTCCCGATATGAAAAAGATCCTGCAGCTGGCAGAAATCTTCAATGTCACTACAGATTATTTATTAAAGGATGAGATCGGAGAGGCAGAAAGACCGGAAGGAACTGTATATACTGATGACTTCGAAGAGGAGACTTTAAGAAGGGTATCCATTGAAGAGGCAAA
Source organism: uncultured Clostridia bacterium (assembly GCA_946645735.1). The sequence continues at coordinate 1,612 of CAMPCK010000029.1, read as the reverse complement.
TGCATTTCTTGATCATAATGAATCTGCTGCAAGACGGATTTCAACGGGAGTTATGCTCTGCATCCTTTCGCCTATAGCAGTCACAGTTCTCGGAGGTCTGGCTGAAGCAGGAAAGAGCCCCATAGATGAATGGAACGCAGGAATTATAGGCGTAGTAATCTTATTCATAATGGTAGGACTCGCAGTTGCCCTGTTCATCATGGAAGCCATCAAGGGCAAGCCCTATGAATATCTGGACAGTGTAAACATTGATACCGAGTACGGCGTATCCGGAATGGTCAAGGAAGAGAGAAACGCCTATGCTGAGAAACACACGAGACTCCTCATCTTGGGAATCGTTCTCTGCGTAGTTTCCGCAGTTCCCATGTTCCTCTATGAATTCGTTCTTCATTATCATCACGATGACGGATCTCTTGAAGCAATCGGAGTCAGCCTCCTCCTTGCGGCCGTTGCCATCGGCGTCAAGATGATCGTTCTCACCTGCATCAGACAGGGCGGATATGACAGGCTTCTTGAAGAGGGAGATTACACCAGGATCAATAAGCGTGCAGGAAAGTATGACGGCATCTACTGGGCAATAGCAACAGCCATCTATCTCGGATGGAGCTTCGCCACTATGAGATGGGAGATGACCTGGATGGTATGGCCTGTGGCAGGGGTGCTCTTCGCAGCCTACCGCGAAATCATGAAGGCTATAATGAGATCAAGAAAATAGACGTAAGAAGTACTAAAGCCGTTCAGCATAAAACTGAACGGCTTCTTTTATTTATCTTGCCATTTTTTAAGGCGCTTAAGTTTGGCGCGGTAGAGAGAAGATACACTCTTTATGAGATAGGGACTTGCCTTGCTGTCTTTAAGATAGAGGGCTTCGATCTGTTCAGGGGCCGGCGCTTTCGATATATCAAAAACACCCTTATCCCTGACGTGTGACAGCATAGCACTCTCGCTTCTCTCGAAACTGTTGATTTCAACATTATCGATCTCATCATCTGTTACGGGGATAATGGCTGAACCGCCGAAGGCTTTACCCGTATCATAGATGGGCGCCATTGCGACAAACTTCAAGGTATCCGTGTCCCTTAGGATCCCGATGTTATCCATGTGGCGGTCAACGTTTGTAAGAAGATAATCAGTGATAATCTGGTATTCCAGTTCTTTTCTGAATTCTCCTCCGTCAAGTCCTCCGGCCTCCGCGAGGGATATGAGACGCTCGTAAGAGGATTCATTTCTCTGTGCAGGTTCAGAGGTAAGCAAAGCATATGCTGAAACCAGTTCAAGCCTGTCACTTGTGAAGGCCTCCGTGCAGCAGCCGTAATCATAAGGTTTGCCTTTGATGTGTATGAGCTTGTATCTTGCAAAATTATGATAGTCCTGCCTGTGATGAAGAAGAGAGGCCGCCACTTCATTTATGCTTTCAGCAGACTGATCGCCATGGTTTCCCTTTATGAGCATCCGTTTCCCGTTAATTATGGCCCAGGTCTTTTCAAGCTCGCCTCTTAATGAACTGTTGGGGCTTAGAGCTCCGCTTTCTGAAGAGGAAGTAAGGCTTAATATATTATCACGGAAGTCATTACTGAAAAGATTGACATCAGCCCACTTAAGATTTGAATCT
>CAMPCK010000028.1 GCA_946645735.1 uncultured Clostridia bacterium | reverse complement strand
GGTATCCCGCGGAGTCCTCCCGTGTGGGGCACCACAACGCTCTTAACGTTCTTTATGATGTTGCCGCTTACCTCGATCTTTACACGGTCAGGCATTGCGCCCAGAGCTGCCCTTCCCTTGGCCGCCGCGTAGGCGATGGCGATGGGCTCCGTGCAGCCCATGGCGGGCTTCAGCTCCTCGTGAAGGATGCTTACATATTTATCGTATTCGGGGTCATGTCTTTTCATGGCTCTTCTCCTCAGATCTTGATATGTTAAGAATAAAGCAAAAAACTCCCGGTTTCAACAATTATAACTAAATTGTCTGTTTCCTTGCCTCTTTTGTACAAAAGAAGAGGCCGCCGCGTGGGCAGCCCGGTCATTTATCTGTACGGATTCGTTTTTCTTGAAGGTTGCTGCCGCATAGGCAGCCTCAGTGGGTTACCTGTAAGGGTTCATTTTTTTCTTGAAGGCTGCTGCCACATATTCATCCAGCTCATCGCAGATGAGGTTGTTGTATTCCTGCTTGAGGAAATCCTCTCTGGTGTGGTCAGCTTCGATCTGTTCCTTTGACATATCGGGATATGCCTCCTGGATCCTTCCGACATACTGCTGATAATCGTCTTCAGTAAGAGCCCTTCCCTCTTTCACAGCCTGCTCATATCCCAGCACTGCCAGATTCAGTTCCATACGGTACATATCATATACGAAGGTTCCGAAATCAACGTCCTCATAAGGGATTCCGTATTCTTCCTCGTACTCCCTCAGGAAGGTTTCCTTCTCCTCTTCAGTCTCAAAGACAGGCTTCTGGGTTTCCAGTTCAGCTCTCTTGATTTCAGCAGCTTCATCAGCCCTCTTCAGTTCTTCAGGATCAAGCTCGATCTCTGAATTGTCGCTTAAGGCCTTCCATACTGCTGCAGAAGCCTGATCTGCGGCTTCACTCTCATCCAGAAGATTTGCTATTTGCTTGTCCACGCAAAGTGCCTTGAGATCCTTTACAGTGCTGATTCCTTCCATTCCGAATTTTGCCACGTTCTCGTCCGTGAGCTCAGGAAGTATTGTTCTGGTGCTTCTTGTGACAACGCCCTTGACTTCCTTGCCGTCCACAACAGCAGTGAACTCTTCCCCGACCTTATTACCCATGATCTGGGCTTCCAGTTCTTTGTTGTAGATTCCCTTTCCAAGAGGAACCATGACGCCCTTCTTGTTAAAGCGCTCGTTCTCGGACTCCAGGTCCAGCACGATCATGTCTCCCTCTTCAGCAGTCTCAGCCGCCACTCTTTCTCCGTGGGCCTTCAGGATCCTGTCAATGTCCTTCTCAAGCTGCTCCTCATCGGGAGTAAACTCAGGAATATATCCCGTAATGTCTACGTTTCTGTAATCGTATACCTTTAATGCCTTTGATTTTAATCTTAAAACTTCAGCCATTTTTTCTCCTATTCATAATAATACTGGGTTATCTTCTCAACTACTTCTTCCTCGCTCATGAGGCCAACCTCTGTATCCCTTTCAACGCCGTCCTTGAAAAACTTCACCGTGGGAACAGCCATGATGTCGAATCTGGTGCCCAGGGCCGGATAATCCGTTACGTTTACCTTAACGATGTTCACGAAGGGATAGTCCAGGGTCAGATCCTCCAGGATCCTTGAAAACATCTTGCAGGGCACGCAGGTGGTTGAATAGAAGTCCACGATGGTGAAACCCTCTTTTACGAGCTCATCAAAAGTCTCAGTTGTTGCGATATTGATCATTTCATTCTCTCCTTTTATTCAAAAAACTTTCGTCTGATTAAACTTGTTCCGCGAACCGACCGTCCGCTCTGTATCTTGCAAAAAACCTCCGTCCGGTCCGGCTCATTCTGCGAACCTCCGTCCGGTCCGGCTCACTCCGCAAACTGCCTGAAGAGTTCGCTTTCCCTGTATACGGTGTCGTAATCACCTTCCGCATCGCAGACGCCGTTCTTAAGAACGACGATGTGATCCGCCTTCTTGATTTCCTCGAAGTCATGGCTTACGGCAACAATGGTCCTGCCCTTCATCATGTCTTCAACGCTCTCGTTTACAGCGCGGGCGCTCACAAGGTCGATACCCGATGTGGCCTCGTCCATGATGAGATATTCAGGGTCCTTCAGGATCATTCTTGCGACAGCGATTCTTTGCATCTCGCCGCCTGAAACCTTGTTGTCGAAGCGGCTGATCTGTGACCTGATTCCCTCATCCTTTTCCTGGATGAAGTCATAGGCCTTGGCAGCCTTAAGTGCGGCCTCGATCTCATCGGAAGTGCACTCATGCTCTATACCGTACTTCACGTTCTCTTCTATGGTGCCCTTTACGATCTGGTTGCCCTGGAAGAGGTATCCCACCTTGTCTCTGAGATCCTTAAGTTGGATATCCTTCATATCCCTGCCTCCTATAAGGATGCGGCCGGAATCCAGTTCTTCGAAGCCCTCAAGAAGCTTGATGGCCGTAGACTTACCGCAGCCGTTCTCACCCACGATAACGGTCTTTTTGCCGCGGGGTATGGTGAAGCTTACGTCCCTGAGTACTGGTGTCTTTCCGTCATAGGAGAAGCCCACATTTTCAAAAGCGATGTCCTCGCAGGTTTCTCCCATGGGCTCGCCCTTCTCCAGTTCCTCAGGCTCAGCATCAAGAATCTGGCCGATAATCTCAGAAGCACCGTGGGACTGCTTCAGCATCTGCCACATGGACATGAGAAGATAGGCATTTCCCATGAAGAGCAGATAGTAGTTGTAGAGGTTTACCAGCTGATACATCTCCATGGTTCCCTGCCTTACGAGAGCGGAGGCCACGATGAGAAGAACCACCTGATTCAGGGTCTGGGCAAAGGAGCCGATGGGCGCAATGAGGATCTGGAAAATCTCCATTTTGCACTCCGCCTTATACCTCTCGTCATTTGCTTCGATACCCTTGAGGTATTCCTCATCTTCCATGTTGGATGTCTTGATGTGAGTTACGCTGGGAAGCCTTTCTGCAAAGAATCCCGTCATCCTTGCAAGGGCCGTGTTCTGGATGTGTATCACCTTGTACTGGAAAATACCTGTGATCCAGGCTCCCAGAATCAGAAGCGGGATGCCTGAAAGCATGATGAGTGCCAGCATCTTGTAGGTGGCGTACATCCTCTTGAAGGCCTCAACCACGGCGAAAACAAGGGATGCGATATTTATGAGGATAGCAAGAGCAGCGAAGAGCCCTGTGGTATCCTGAGTAATTCTTGAGATATATTCCTGGGGATCCTTTTTTCTGAAGAATCTCATGGGAAGGAAAAGAAGCTTCGTCCAGACTGATCTTCTGGCGTTTCTTGCTACCATGGTTCCCGTGAGTTCATTGATGCCCCCCTGCACTGCCTCCATGGCAGCTGCTGCAAAGGTCAGGGTCATGAAGCCCACGAGGAAGCCTCCTTCAGTGATGGCGCCCGTCATGATCTTGGTCTGGTAAGGAACCACCAGCACCTGGATCTCCCTCATGCCGAAGGAAAGGGCTGCCACCAGGATCATCCAGATCCAGGGAATCTTTATCTTGGTATATATTTTGAAAAGGCGCTTCCAGGATTCTTTTCTCTCTTTTCTTAAGGCGGCTTTGGAAGCCTTGTCTTTCTTATCTGACATCTGCTTCACCTCCCTTTCCTGAAAGCTGTCTCACGAAGCTGCTGAGCTTGATCATCTCAAGAGGAGTTCCCTCTGTGATCTTGTGGTCTCCCTCGAGGGCGATGATGTGATCGCAGTCTCCGATGAGCTTGCCGTCATGAGTGATGACGATGACTGTCCTCTCACCTCTTATAGTCTCGATGGCGTGCATGATCTCATTGGTGGAGATAATGTCCAGGCTGGCCGTGGGTTCATCCAGTATAAGGATGTCCGCTTCAGAAAGAAGGGCTCTCGCAACGGAGATTTTTTGTCTCTGTCCTCCTGAGAGGTTCTCACCGAACTGGCCCACTTCACGGTCAAGGCCTTCATCGGAACTTAAGACGAATTCATCAAGCCTTACGTCCTTAAGGACCTTCATTATTTCTTCGTCCGTGACATCGCGCCTTAAGCCGTAGGTCACATTGTATCTGATGCTTCCCGAAAGAAGCGGTGTTGACTGGGATACGTAGGAGATGTGATTTCTCCAGTCCTTGATGCCATATTCACCGATCTCGTGTCCGCCCATTAAGATGCGGCCGGCGTTTGGCTCGTACATTCTTTCAATGAGCTTGACGATAGTGGATTTTCCTGCGCCGCTTAAGCCTACAAGGGCCGTATTCTTTTTTGCAGGAATGGTGAAACTGGCGTCCTTTATAACGAGGCTGTCCTCGTAGCCGAAATCCACATGGTCGAAGATGATGTCTCCGGAATCCACCATGGAATCCACGTAAGCCTCCAGGGACTCCTCCTCTTCAAAGAGCACGTCGGAGACCTTGTTGAGCTGGCCCTGTACGGACTTGGCCTGCTCCCACATGCCGCCCAGGGTGCTGCAGAAGGAAATGAAGGATCCGGCATACATATAGAACATGTACCAGGCTGCCGCATCAAAGGTTCCGTTATTCAGGTACCTGATACCGATAAGGATGATGACCAGCTCCGGTCCCATGCCCTGAAGGGTTCCGATGATCTCCCTTCCTACATCAAGGGCGATGACGTTTCTGTTTGATTTATAGTACTCATCGATGGCTTCCTTGCCGCGCCTGGACTCATAGCCCTGGCGGTTCATGGCCTTGAGAAGCGGAAGCACCGAGATGATCTCGCTTAAATAATTGGTGAGGTCGGAGAGCTTGTACTTCATGTCGCTCTGGAACTTCAGGTTCAGTCTTCCTATGATAAAGGTAATGAGAAATACCAGCGGAAGGAATCCAAGGAGCATGAAGCCCACGTCCTTACTCACCTTGTTCATTTCCCTTACAGTAAGTGTCATGTAGTAGATCTGAATAAAAAGCTCCAGGACTACATCCAGCACGAAGGTGTTTATTCCGTCCGAGTCAACGGAAATACGGCTGATGAGGGAACTTGCGGAAACCTTGTCATAGTAGCTCGGCTTGAGCTTAAGGATCTTGCCCCAGAGAGAGTTTCTCAGGTTCCTGTTCATCTTGTATCTTAAGATGTGGTTCACATAGAGGACGCCCTGAGTAAGAAGCGTGTTGAAGAGCTCAAGCCCTATAAAGAGAGCGACGCTTGATGTGCTCACATCCCCCGCAAAGAAATTGCCGTTCACTTCCGGAATTCTTATGAGGATCTGCCCTTCTATGATGGTAAGTATGATATATACCGCAAGAAGCACCCTGGGAATATTTGCGACTCTTATGGTATGCCAGAACCGCTTCCAGATGCCCTTGTGATTCACTTGTCTTATCTCGGCCTTGCCGATGGTTTTCTGATCTTTCACGTCTTAACTCCGTATATTCATCTTCCCTTTTTGATTTCAGAAAGATATCTGTAAATGGTCTTTTCGGATACCTTGAGAGCTTCAGCTGCCCTCGGGATCGCACCCTTTAGTTTGAAAACTCCCGTATCATAGATATCTATGAATACTTCTTTCCTTTCGCTTGGAGTCATCTTCTCTGCCGGAGGTCCGAAACTTCTGATCACTGAATCGATGGCATCCAGACCCTCAGCCCGTCTGGCTCTGGGATCAGATGGCATGCCTGACAGATATACAGAATCCCCATCTTTCTCTGTCATGAGCCTTTTATTGAGGAAACTGCTCATCCTTAAGAAGAAATCCATCTCCATATTGAGGACAAGAGCGCCAACAGGTCTTCCCTCTTCCTTTATATAAAAAATGTTCATTTTAAGGAGCCTTTTATCCTTGGTGGCCGTAATGGAATTCAGTACGAAATCCCGTCCATCAGTAAAACCATTCTTCAGATTGTCGGCGATGGCCTTCCGCATGAGCTCCTCGCCTGACTTTCCCCAGTCCGATTTCTCAATTACCGGGAATCTTTTGTCTGTCAAATCAAAAAGGACCGCATCAAACTCCTCAGGGAGGGCTTCCCCTAAGAATGATATCAGTCCTTTGTATGCTTCCAGTGTTCTGTTCATGGCAGCCTCTTTTCTATTGTCAGAATTGAGAATTTTTTCTTATTTTTCTTAAATATATCCTATTCAGGACCCCTATGTCAATGACTTTTAAGAAATTTTTGAGAATATTTTCTTGACTTGCAAATCCTTCGGCTATATAATGAACACAAAGTTAAATATCGGAAACCAGCATTTGCTTAAGGAGAAAAGAAATGAAGAAGAATATCAGTATCCTTTCAGTATTAGTTATCATGGTTCTCGTGATCTCCATGCTCACAGCATGCGGAGGAACAGAGCCCGCAGCAGATGAATCCGCATCAGGAGATGCCGCAGCTGAGACTGCAACTGTTATCCTCGTTGATCAGGACGAAACCGAGTACACCTACGAAGTACCCGCAGGCATGAACTTAAGAGATTCCCTCAAGGAAGCCGGCCTCATCGATGACGCCAACTACAGCAACATGTTCGTAGAAACCATCGACGGACACACCGCCCTCATGGCTGACGGCGTTCTCTGGCTCATGTGCGACCAGGACAAGAACCAGATCAACGGATTCTATGAAGAAAAAATGGTTGAACCCGGTGAAACCATCTATCTCATTTACACCGTAGCACCTAACTTCGACGACTAAGCAAGAGTGAATAAATATCAAAAACCCGCCTTCGCGATAAGGCGGGTTTTTTATGTGGGTTGGGCTGGGGGCGGCGGCTTCCGTTCACATTTTTCTTGAAAATGCAATTTTTTGATCAAAATTCTTCTCTATTCTGCAAAATGTCCACCGAAAGGCCCTTTCCAGGGTCATTCCGTTCACATTTTTCTTGAAAATGCATTTTTTTGATCAAAATTCTCCCCTATTCCGCAAAATGTCCACCGAAAGACTCTTTTCAGGGTCATTCCGTTCACATTTTTCTTGAAATGCAATTATTTTGATCAAAATTCTCCCCTAATCCCCAAAATGTCCACCGAACAGACCCGTTATCACGGCGCTGCCCTGAGTCCCGTCGATATTTCTATTATTTAAGAGCTGTTCTGTCGATTTTTTGCAAATATATATTGATTTATCTACCAAACCCCCTGAAAAGCAGAGGTTTCGTCGATAAAAGCTATAACTGCGCCTTAATCGGTCGATAATTCAAACAATTCCCGCAAAATATCTACAGAAGCAAAAGGCGCTGCCCGAGGGCAGCGCCGCAATTTCATTTTCAGTTCTCAATGAGCTCGCCGTGGAAGTAAACGTAGCGAGGCATTTTTTTCATGTCGTTAATGTCTATGTCGGGTTTTCCTGCGATCAGCACCAGCTCGGCGTTCTTTCCCACCTTGATGGTGCCCTTCCTGTCATCCATCTTGAGGATCTCCGCGGAGTTCTTCGTGGCCTGCTTCAGGATGTCGATATACTCGAAGTCGTACCACTCGTGCCTTGCGTAGAACTCCATGCCGGGATGGGCCATGAAGTTGGCCTTGTCGATGTCGGAGCCGAAGCCCATCTTGAGGCCAGCGCGGTAAGCGTGGTTCACGCAGTCCTTTTCCTTCTGCTCGTACATCCTGGCCTTGTCCATCATGTTGTCCGTAAGATTATTTGAGTCCTCATCCATGGCAGCGATGCCGATGGCAGCCGTGGGCACCATGAAGCATTCATCCGTCGCCTTGAACATCTCGATGGCTTCATCGTCGATAAAGCTGCAGTGCTCAACGGTCCTTAAGCCGCACCTGATGGCCAGCTTGATTCCCTCAGCCCCGTGGGCGTGGCCCATGACGTGGGTGCTTTTCATGTTGGCGATGCGGACAGCTTCCCTGAGCTCATCCTCAGTTGTGATGAGTTCCCCGGGGATTCCTCCCTCGTTAAGGAAAGCACCGGTAACCATATATTTTATGACGTCGTTTCCCAGTTCCAGCTGGTGGCGGGCTGCCTTACGGACTTCCATGGGTCCGTCGCAGACAGCATACATGGGACCAAAGGTGTCGTTTCCTCTTTCGGACGGCGTCAGGATCTGGCCGGAACTCAGGATGTCCGGCACGTTAATGTAGCCGTTTTTCTGTGCGTCCCTTACGCCCTTCACCACGTTATATGCATCCCCTGCTTCGCGGATGGTGGTGTAACCCTGTTTCAGCATCTCGCGCGCGAAGTGATAGACCTCCGCCCAGTGATCCTCGGGAGCCCTGGTGGCATAAGGCAGAAAGTCCAGGCTGTCCATGGCAAGGTGCACATGCATATCAAAAAATCCCGGAAGGAGCGTGTCCCCTCCGCAGTCCACCACGCGGCAGTCAGGCCCGCAGTCGATGGTGCCCGCCTCCTGAATGTCCGCGATCTTATCGTCATCGGAGACCAGCACGTCCGCCAGCTCTCCATCAAAGCCTTCAGTAAGCTCACTTACAAGTCTTGCATTTTTAAAAAGTATCATACTAGTCCTCCATTTATTTGCAAAAAATCCCGCGCAAAAAACGCGGGACAAAAGATCAGTTTCTTCTTCCTCTGATAGCGATCAGTCTCAGCATGTTGGCTATAGCCGTTGCAAGGGCCGCCACGTAAGTCATGGCTGCAGCTGTAAGAACTTTCTTTGCAGCTGCCTGCTCTTCCTCATCCACTATTCCCAGGGTTATCATCTGGCTGAGGGCGCGCTTTGATGCATTAAGTTCAACGGGCAGAGTCACCAGATGGAAAAGCACCACCAGTCCGAAGAGGATAACTCCTACGTTGAACAGCG
>CAMPCK010000027.1 GCA_946645735.1 uncultured Clostridia bacterium | reverse complement strand
GCGGAAACGCAGGAGGAAATGGTACACCTGACATCATAGATATCGACGGAGACGATACACCTCTCGCACCGGATAACGGCGGAAACGGCGGTGAAGGCGGAAACGGAGGAGAAGGTAACGGTGAAGGCGGAACCGACATCATACCCGATGACAACACTCCTTCAGCAGCACCTTACATCGCAGGCGGTGCAGCTGCAGCTGTAGCAGCACTCCTCGCACTTTACTTCGCGATCTTCAGAAAGAAGAAAAACGACGAATAATAACTAAAAAACAGAACCATGAAACACGGAGTGCTGAATGTGCTCCGTGTTTTTTGCATGATCAAAACATTATGGAGTACGGCCCACAACCATAAAGTGTGAGTACCGCGGATGTTTCAGCCGACTAATTATCAGAATGACTACTACGCAATAATCCCGCATATTTGACGGATGGCGGGACGCCGATAATCATATTATTTATTTAAAGAATGGATTTTCGGAGGGAAAAGAAATGAAGAAACTGATAATTGTTCTGATGCTGATAATGGTCCTGGGTGCCGGAGCAGGATCGGCCTATGCAGCTGATCTCGTGTGGCAGGAGGACATGGGTGTCATCTATGACGGTGAAACCATAGAGAGCAATACAGATATCACTGCTGCCGTATCAAACCTCAAACCGGGCAACAGCATGACCTTCAGCATAAAGCTCGAAAACGGATCTGAGAATGACATGGCCTGGTGGCTTAATGACAGCCTGATAGATAATCTCAGAAAGAGCACATCTGAGTCAGGAGGAGCCATGACCTACGAGCTTTATTATGAGGGCAGGAAACTCTTCGCAAATACAGGAGAAGAGGGCGGTGAATTCGTCCTTCCGGGTGAGGAATCCATGCTGGGATACACATATCTTGATGAGTTCAAGGCGGGGAGTTCCGGCTATATTGATCTCACGGTTTATCTTGCTGAAGGAATATCAGGAAAAGCAGCGGATTACGCACCGGATCTGGGTATGTCGTTTGCCCTTGAATCCCTGGCCGTTAAGGAGGCTCCGGCTCAAGTTCCATCCGAGGATCCCGGAATGGGTTCAGGAGTTCTCTATGGGGGCATTCTTCTTGTAATGGCCATGCTTCTTGTCATGGAATTAAAAGGCACAGGGAAGAAGACCATGGAATAAGTAATAAATACAAATAGACGGGCTGCGGCCCGTTTTTTGTTTGCATGAATCTGCTGTTACAGATTGCGAGTTTGTAGTATAATATAGTCAGCTTATTAAAGGAGGCCTCCCATGGATTACAAAGAAAGACTAGAAAAGAGATTCTACGAATATTCATCGATTCCCAGCCAGAGCGACGGATCCAACGAGACGATCCCTTCTTCAGAAGGGCAGTGGGAGATGGCGAAGAAACTGGCAAAGGACCTTGAAGAACTGGGGCTTAAAGACATAACCATAAGTGATACAGGAGTTGTGTACGGACATCTTCCCGAAAGGCTGAGCCCGGGCCATAAGCCGGTCCCTAAAGTGGGATGGTGCTGCCATATGGATACGGTTGACGTGCATCTGTCACCTGAAGTCCATCCGAGAACCATCAGAAACTATCCCGGAGGAGATATATGCCAGAATGAGGAAAAGCAGATATATATAAAGGAAGAAGAGTATCCGGAACTCAAGGCCTATGTGGGACAGGATATAATTGTAAGCGACGGGACCTCAGTGCTCGGGGCTGACAATAAGGCTGCCGTGTCCAATGTGATCGTTGCCCTTGAAGTCCTTAAGGAGGATTCTTCCATAGAGCACGGAGAGATTTACATCGCCTTCGTACCCGATGAAGAAACAGGCCTCAGAGGGTCCAAAACAATGGATTTCAGCCTGTTTCCTGTGGAATTCGCATATACTATCGATTGTTGTGAACAAGGTGAGGTTGTTTATCAGACCTTTAATGCGGGAGAAGCGGTGGTCAGGATTAAAGGCGTTCCTGCCCATCCAATGTCATCAAAGAACAATCTGGTAAATCCTTCCATGGTTGCAGTGGACTATATCAATCTTCTGGACAGAGCAGAGATGCCTGAGCACACTGAAGATACGGAAGGGTATCTCTGGGTAACGGACATCTATTCCGACGGCCTTAACGCAGAAGTTATGATCGATATCAGGGATCATGACCTCAGGAAGTATAACGCCAAAAAAGAGTATCTGAAGAAAGCCCTCGAGATCACGAAGCTTAAACATCCCAAAGCAGAGATATCCATTGAGATGAAGGATATTTACGGAAATATCTATGACGCTCTTACGGATGACAATAAGGTGTGCATAGACTATATTTACAGGGCTTTGGATGAGCTGGGCATCGAGCCTAAGACCAAGGCCATGAGGGGAGGCACGGACGGATCCTTTATCTCAACAAAGGGAATACCCACACCGAACTACTTCACGGGAGCCCTTAATTTCCACTCCTCCGCTGAATTCCTTCCCATGGATGCCTTTGAAAACTCCCTGAGACTGACCTTGAAACTCATAGAATTAATAGCAAGAAACTGACCTGAAACCAGCCCCCGGAAAGCCTCCGGGGGCCTTTAAAAATTTTTTCAAAAAATTGTAGTTTTCTGAAGGTTTGTATGTAGATTTGTACTGTATCTTGTGATATAATCCTACTGTAAATAATCATAAAAGAAAAGGGGTAAACGGCGAAAGGAGCGCCGGTTGGTGGTAAAATGAAGTATTGCTCTAAATGCGGTAATATTCTTAAGGAAGATGATATATTCTGCTCGAAATGCGGTGCCAAGGCATCGGTTTTTGGTGTGACCAAAAAACCTGCTGATGCAGTTTCTGTTAAGGTCTCAAAGAAAGCCGACGGCAAAGTGACAAAAGACACATTTGGAAGCGCAAGATATACGGCAGCCGTAGAAAAAAATGCAGTAGCTGTCATGGAATATCTGAAGAGAGCATCAGACCTTGAGTGGCAGAGATATGAGACAGAGGCCATAGGCAAAGAATTAAAGACTAGGGAACAGGATTGCCTGGACAAAATAGCGGGGGAAGAAGCTGCAGTCAAGAGTTACCGCGAAAAAGCGGAACAGACCGAGAAGCAGATAAAGGACTACAAGAAACTTGAATACAGAAGAAAGGTATTCAATTTCAGATTCACCTTTGACTATAAAGTATTCGGAGCCGTATTCTTCGGACTCCTTGCACTGTATCTCATCGGAGGCCTGGCCAAGATACCGCCCTTCTCATGGATATTCAAGGGCGTGGTTGCCATGTCGAGCCCCGGAGGAGATCTCAGCCGCATCATCCTGATATTCTGGCTGATCTTCATTCCTTTTGCAGTGATGGCTGTAATGCAGGTCGTTAAATACTTCAGGAGCAAAGCCGAGCACGAGAAGGAAGAGGACGAAGCCACAGCAAGATACACTGAAGAGCAGGAACAGCTGGAGAAGGATACTCTGGAAACTCTTAACAACGATCTGAACGACTATAACAGCATAATCGCAGAGCACGAAAACGAGATAGCCCGCCTTAAGAATTTCGTCTTAAGAGGCATAAGGGAAGAGGTCGAAGCCAATGCTATGATCTCAGATGATATCGTGAAGAGCATGGAGAAGTTCTACTCTTCTGAAGCCATCTATCCCAGATACAGAAGCATGGTTCCCGTGACAACCATGTATGAATATTTTGTTCTCGGCAAGTGTGTTGATCTGACAGGTCATGAGGGTGCGTACAACACCTATGAGAAAGAACTCAGAAACGGCATCATCAAGAGCGACCTCAATGATATTGACGGAACCATCGGAGAGATCCCGGAGGCTCAGAGAGCCGCAGCAGCACAGCTTCTTAAATTCAAGGCTGAGCTTACTTCCATCATGAATTCCGTTGATGCTGCCCAGAACAGAAATATGACCGAGAATCCTGACGGATCAAAACCTGTAAAGAGATTGAAGAAATCCGACATTCTTAAGAGCTACTATGAAGATATCAACTCGAGAAGGCTCTCTCATATGGAATATGCTGACACCATGGGACGCCTTACGAGAAGATTATTCTAGAGACAGACTGTTAAAAAGGCCTTCGGGCCTTTTTGTTTTTTAAAGAAAGGGGTATAGAAATGAGAAAATTTTTTGCAGTCATTATGATCCTGGTATTGTCATTGGCCTTTGTATCCTGTGGGGCAGGGGAAGTGGAAAAAGAAACTGGGGAAATGCCGGTCCTTACAAATATGGCGTCTGATGAAAGCCTGTCAGAAGTGACAGAGGCTTTAAAGGAAGCCGGAGTTTCAGGGGCAGACACCTTCAGCGGGCTTGTTAAAGAGTTCAATACAGCCTGCGAAGGAAAGGGCCTGGAAGGAGGATGGATTGATCCTTCTAAGAGTGAGGTTGATACCTTTGGCCTTATGGATGCCTGGGAGAGCGGCCATGACACCATGGACGCCAACTGCAGGCTTACGGTGTTCACCCTTCTCGGCGATCAGATCGGGACAGGGGAGCCGGAATCGTACAAAGGGGATTATCTCATGTTTGATGTTGATACAATAGATAATTCCGATGCCTTCAGCCATATAAAAGATCAGAAAGATAAGTTTGAGACTGTATATGGCGAGTTTGATACGTCGGACTATAAAGGACATGAAGAAACAGCTTTTCCTGAAATAATGAAGGAAAGAGGCGTGGTTTTCCCTGAAGGTAAGGCATCCATCCTGAGCCTTGTGACCTTTGATGAAATGACGGGCGTTGCCTTCGTTGGGCACACGGGAGTCCTTCTTGATGAAGGAGACCATATCCTTTATGTGGAAAAGGTCGCCTTTGAGCAGCAGTATAATGCCATAAAGGCTTCAGGCATTGAAGACATCGTCAATATTCTAAAGGAAAGACCGGAGTATTACGGCGACGGAACGGAGCCGGGACCCTTCGTTTACAGGAACGCGGAGCTTGTGTGCGATCTTCACGGAGAACGGCCTGAAATGTAGATATTTATGGTGTATACACAGTTGAAATCGCAGGTTTTTTGTGGTATTATTCTAATTTAGAAATCTAATTACAAAGGAGTCTAATCATGGAAACAACAACAGTAAGAGAATTATTCAGGAACACGGACGCCTACGGCGGTAAAGAAGTGCTTGTGAAGGGATGGATAAGAAATAACCGCAATTCCAACAAGTTCGGATTTATCGACCTTAACGACGGTTCTTTCTTCAAGTCTGTACAGATCGTATATGAAGAGGACTCCCTTAATAATTATGACGAAGTAGCAAAGTCATATGTTGGTGCAGCTCTCGGAATCAAGGGAACCCTGGTTCTCACACCGAACGCCAAGCAGCCCTTCGAGATCAAGGCTACAGAAGTATGGGTAGAGGGAACATCCACTCCGGATTATCCTCTCCAGCCCAAGCGCCACTCCATGGAGTTCTTAAGAGAGATCGCATACTTAAGACCCAGAACAAACACTTTCAGTGCAGTATTCAGAGTAAGATCCCTGGTAGCTTATGCTATTCATAAATTCTTCCAGGAGCAGAACTTCGTATATGTTCATACTCCCATCATCACAGGCTCCGACGCAGAAGGCGCAGGTGAGATGTTCAGAGTAACCACCCTTGATCTGGACAACATTCCCAGAACAGAGGACGGCAAGATCGACTTCACAGAAGACTTCTTCGGAAAGTCCACAAACCTTACCGTATCCGGACAGCTTGAAGGCGAGATCTTCGCTCTCGCTTTCAGAAACATCTACACCTTCGGACCTACCTTCAGAGCTGAGAATTCCTATACAGCCCGCCACGCATCCGAGTTCTGGATGATCGAGCCCGAAATGGCATTCTGTGATCTCAAGGGAGACATGGAAGTTATGGAGGCCATGGTTAAATACATCATCAGCTACGTCCTCGAGAATGCACCTGAAGAAATGGCCTTCTTCAACCAGTTTGTTGACAAGGGTCTCCTCGAAAGACTCAATCACATCCTGGAATCCGACTTCGGTCATGTTACATACACAGAGGCAGTGGATCTTCTCAAGAAATCAGGAAAAGAATTCCAGTATCCTGTTGAATGGGGCATCGACCTTCAGACAGAGCATGAAAGATATCTCACAGAAGAGATCTTCAAGAAGCCCATCTTCGTAACAGATTATCCCAAGGATATCAAGGCCTTCTACATGAGAGTCAACGATGATAACAAGACAGTAGCTGCATGCGACTGCCTGGTTCCCGGAGTAGGCGAGATCATCGGAGGATCCCAGAGAGAAGAAAGACTGGACATCCTTGAAGCAAGAATGGATGAGCTGGGACTCAACAAGGAAGATTACTGGTGGTATCTGAACTTAAGAAAGTTCGGAGGAGTTGAGCACTCAGGCTTCGGTCTCGGATTCGAAAGAATGATCATGTACCTTACAGGCATTCAGAACATCAGAGACGTACAGCCGTTCCCGAGAACACCTAAGAACGCAGAATTTTAATAATTATGAGGGGCTTTCAGAGCCCCTTTTGTTTAGCAAAATGAAGATATTCAAGAACGCAAAAATATTTACATCGGACACGGACCGCCCCTGGGCAAAGGTCATGGCAGCTGATCACGGAGTAATATCGTATATAGGCGATGATATTGATGAAGCCTTGAAAACAGGCGGTTCCGCTGACTGTGAGGTCATAGACCTTGAAGGGAAGACCGTAATACCGGGACTCATAGATTCACACCAGCACTGTCTTCTCATGGCAAACTTCATAAAGGGCATAGCAGCACTTCCTCCCAAGATCCACAATATGGATGAACTGGCTGATGCCATAAGGGAGGCCGAAAAGAATCTCAAAGCCGGCAGATGGATCGAAGGATGGGGCTACGACGAAGGAAAGCTGGAAGAAAAAAGAAAGCCCGGAAGATATGACCTGGACAGGGGATCCACCGACACTCCCGTTGTCATGGTAAGAGCCTGTCAGCATATAGTATCCGTTAACTCCAAAGCTCTGGAAATCGCAGGCATCACTAAAGATACTCCCGATCCTCCCGGCGGTGTCATAGGCCGGGACTCGAATGGGGAGCCCGACGGGATCCTCTATGAGAATGCCAGGAATCTCGTATACAGGTTCATGCCTGATGTGACGGAGGATGACGCTGCAGATAATCTCAAGGAGTACGGGGACGTTCTCGCCTCCTTCGGTGTGACTGCGGTCTCAGACCTTGGTGAGCTCACGGGACTTAAGTACGGCCATATTTTTGAAAAGGCTATGGAAAAGGGGTTCAGGACCAAGGTGGGAGCATATTTCATCTGGGACTTCATAAAGGACGACCCTGATTTCGATCCGGCGGTTCTTGGAACAGATCCCGGAAGACAGGTGATTTATCCCGGAATCAAACTCATCGGAGACGGAAGCATTTCGGGGCACACCGCCTGGCTTGACAGACCCTATCCGGGAACAGAGGACTGCGGACTTCCCACCTGTACGGAGAAAGATATAGACGAAGCCAAAGCCTTCGCAAAAGAGCATGGCTGTCAGCTTTCCATCCACTGCATGGGAACTGCCGCCATCGACAGGACCATAGGGAAGCTCTGGAAAGAGGAGCCCTGGATGGAAGGAAGCGTGCCCACCTTCAGGGTGGAACACATAACCATGCCTTCAGAGGAAGCCATGGAGAGAGCCGCGGAATCCGGGATACCCTTTGTAACACAGCCTGTTTTCATGTTTGCGGAAATAGAGGCGTATCTGGAAAACCTTGGCCATGAATGGACTAAGGAGTGCTATCCTGTGAGGACCTGGCTGGACAAGGGCATCAGAGTTGCTTTTTCAACAGATGCGCCGGCCACGGCCTGGGCCGAACCCTACGATCCCTTCGTGAATATCCAGGCAGCGGTCACAAGACGCGCCTGGGACGGCACGGACTGCGGACAGGATCAGAGAGTCAGCCTTGAAGAGGCCATAAGGCTGTACACCGCAGAGTCCGGGGTAATGATGGGCTTCAGAGATATAGGTGTGCTCAGGAAGGGATATTCAGCAGATTTTGCTGTACTGGACAAGGATATTTTTGCAGTACCTGAGGAGCGCATTTCGGAAGTTAAGCCCGTCATGACATACATAAACGGCGAAAGAGTGTATTAAATTGCTGAGACCCTTGAAATCAAGGGTCTCTTGTGTTTTTTGTTGTTAAAAACTTGTTGATAATTAAATGATGGTTTGTTATAATTTACATTAGGTATGTGTCCGATGACACTTTATAAATTTCGTAAATCTTATTAGGAGGATTAATTATAATGAAAGGCTACACAGCAGAAACTATCAGAAACGTTGCTTTGCTCGGCCATGGCGGATGCGGTAAGACCACATTCCTTGACGCTGCACTCTTAGCAACAGGCGTTATTTCCAGACTTGGTAAAGTTGAGGATGGAACCACAGTATCCGACTACGACAAGACAGAGATCGAAAAAGGATATTCCATCAACACCACAGTTGTTCCTGTTGAGTTCAACAAGGTAAAAATCAACTTCCTTGATACTCCGGGATTCTTTGATTTCGCAGGTGAAGTTCAGGGTGCATTAAGAGCAGTAGAGGCAGCGGCTATTTTGGTTGATGCTTCCTCCGGCGTACAGGTTGGTACAGAGAAGGCATGGGATGCCTGCAAAGAAAACGGCACACCCAAGTTCTTCATTATCAATAAGACTGATAAGGACAACGTAAACGTAGAGCAGGTTATCAGTGACCTTCAGGCTAAGTTCGGTTCTTCAGTAGTTACTCTTGATGACAGAGATGCTGTTTCCGAAGCTATCGCTGAAGTTGACGAAGAAC
>CAMPCK010000026.1 GCA_946645735.1 uncultured Clostridia bacterium | reverse complement strand
ATCTTAGCTGAGCCCTTGTAATACTGCAAGGGCCTTTGGCGTTCAGTTCAGATCAAAAAAGAAAGGCAAGATCATGATTACAAGAGACGAAGCGTATGAATTACTGAAAAAGTATAACAAGGACGAGTTCCACCTTCACCACGGAAGAATGGTAGAGGGCGCCATGAGATATTTTGCGAAGAAGCTGGGATATGCCGATGAAGAGGAATACTGGGCAATCGTAGGCCTCCTTCACGACATCGACTTCGAGATGTGGCCCGAAGAGCACTGCATCAAGGCTCCCGAACTCCTTAAGGAAGCCGGAGTTCCCGATGACATGATCCACGCAGTATGCTCCCACGGATATATCGAATGCTGCGATGTGGAACCCACAAGAGAAATGGAAAAGGTACTCTATGCCTGCGATGAACTTACAGGACTTATTGGAGCTGCTGCTCTCATGAGACCTTCAAAGTCCGTACAGGATATGGAGCTCAAGTCATTAAAGAAAAAATTCAAGGATAAGAGATTCGCAGCAGGCTGCGACAGAGAAGTAATCAAGCGCGGAGCTGACATGCTTGGCTGGGAGCTGGATTACCTCCTTCAGGAGACGCTGGAAGCCATGAAGACCTGCGAGGAGCCCGTGGAAGATTAAGAAAGGATTCGTTATGGATAAGCTCAAGAAAAGGATAGCTGAAGAGGGTGTAGCTGTCGGTTCCGACAGAATAAACGTTGACGGATTTATCAATCACAGGATAGATACCTCCTTTATGGATGAGATCGGAGAAGAATTTGCCAAGAGATTTGCCGGGGTCAAGGTTGACAAGATCCTGACCGTTGAAGCAAGCGGGATCGCCATTGCGGTATCCGCTGCTAGATACTTCGGTTTCTGCCCCGTGGTCTTCGCAAAGAAAGCCAAACCTAATACTATGACTGAAGGCGTATATACAGCGCCCTGCATGTCCTTTACCAAGCAGACCTTAAATGAGATAACCGTAGCTAAGAAACATCTTGAAGAGGGTGAGAACATCCTTATCATCGATGACTTCCTGGCTCACGGAGAAGCATCCAGGGCACTGGCTTCCATTGTTGAGATGGCAGGGGCCAGGGTAGCCGGTATCGGCATCGTTATTTCCAAGGATTTCCAGGGCGGAAAGAAGACTCTGGAAGACTTGGGATACAGGGTCGAGACACTTGCTTCTGTTGCTGAACTTGAGGATGGAAAGATAAGATTTGTATAATTCGGCAACGATTTGAATGATTTGAAGGGTATATATTACGAGCGTTCGTGTTTTCGTGAACGCTCGTATTTTTTTATCTAAAAATATTCCTAAAACACCTTATTTTTTATTGATAAACAACTGCTTGTTATAGTATAATCAAACTGTCAAAAAACCCTTAAAAATCAAAGCTTTTATTCAAAAAACAAGGAGAGAAAGATGAAGAAATTTTTTGCAGTTCTGCTGATCCTCGCAATGGTATTCACTTTCGCTGCCTGCGGCGGAGATACCAACAGCGGAGAAGATGAACCGGCAGCAGATACCGTCTACAAAGTAGGTATGGTCTGCATCGGAGATGACAACGCAGCATATGACAGAAACTTCTATATGGCTGCAGATGAAGCTAAGGCACAGCTTGCTGACAAGGGTATCAATATCGAGTGGACCTATACATACAACCACCCTGAAGGAGATCCCGTTGCCGTTGACTGTGAAGAGCTCGCAGGAGACGGCTGTATCGCAGTATTCTGCAACTCCTACGGAATGGAGCCCGCTATGCTCACAGTTGCAGGGGATTATCCCGACACAGTTTTCGTAGGAATGACCAATGAAGGATCCTGGAAGGACAGCCTTGACAACACTGTAAACGCATTCCCTTCAATCTATGAAGGACGTTATCTTGCAGGTGTTGCAGCAGGTATGAAGCTTCAGGAAATGATTGACAACGGAACCATCAAAGCTGAAGAAGCAGTTATCGGATATGTTGGAGCTTACACCTTCGCAGAGGTAATTTCAGGATACACCTCCTTCTATCTCGGCGCTAAGTCCGTTTGCCCTTCAGTAACAATGCTTGTTGAATTCATCGGCTCCTGGGGAGATCCCACCATGGAAGCCAACACTGCTCAGGACCTTATCGACAGAGGAGCAGTTCTCATTTCACAGCACTCTGACTCCACAACTCCTGCAACCACAGCTCAGTCCAACGGAGTTCCTCACGTAGGATACAACATCTCCATGAGCGATGTTGCACCTGAGTCATCCATCATTTCTTCAAGAATCGACTGGACCAACTACTTCGTATATGTTATCGAGACCATCGTTAACGGCGGAACAGTTGATCAGGACTACTGCCAGCACGGTATTGCAGACGGTGACGTAGCTCTTACCGAGCTCAACGAAGCAGTAGCTGCACCCGGAACTGCAGAAAAGATCGCAGAAGTTGAAGAACAGCTCAAGTCCGGTGAACTTCAGGTATTCGATACCTCCACCTTCACCGTTGACGGAAAAGAAGTTACCACAGCCTTCGCTCTTGATACAGACGGAGATTTCGCTGCTGACTCTGAAGAAGCAGTATTCGACGGAGCATTCCACGAATCCTACTTCCAGTCTGCACCTTACTTCGCACTGAGAATCGACGGCATCACTCTCGTTAACGAAGCATACTAATAGATTCTGATAAAATCACATAGGACCAAAAGAGGACTTGAACAGTCCTCTTTTGGGTTTTCTGTCCCGGCCTGATTTTTATAATAAGGCCAGGGTCAGCTTAAGGGAAAGGGTATAATATTATGTCACAGACCACCCACGCAGTGGAATTCAAAGGCATAACCAAACGCTTCGGATCCAATACAGCCAACGACTCCGTTGACCTTTATCTGGATCGGGGCGTTATTATGTCTCTTCTGGGCGAAAACGGCTCCGGAAAGACCACGCTGATGAACATGCTTGCGGGAATATATTTTCCCGATGAGGGAGAGATCCTGATTGACGGAAAGCCCGTGTCCATCAGATCCCCCAAGGATGCCTTTGATAACGGCATCGGAATGATACATCAGCATTTCAAGCTTGTGGATGTTTTTACTGCAGCTGAAAACATCGTCCTCGGACTCAAGGAAGAGGGTAAGCTTGACAGAAAGGCTGTATCACAGAAAGTCAGGGAAATCGGTGAGAAATACGGTTTCGAGATCGACCCTGACAAAAAAATCTACGAAATGTCTGTATCTGAGAAACAGACTGTAGAGATCATCAAGGTTCTCTACAGAGGTGCGGACATACTTATACTTGACGAGCCTACAGCAGTGCTTACTCCTCAGGAGACCAGCAAGCTGTTTGAAATACTCAGGGCCATGAAGGCCGACGGCAAATCCATTATCCTCATCACCCATAAGCTCAACGAGGTTATGGAGGTATCGGACGTGGTAGCCGTACTGAGAAAGGGAAAATATATCGGTGCTGTTCATACTTCTGAGACCAATGAGAAAGAACTCACGGAGATGATGGTGGGCCATAAGGTTTCCCTGAATATAGAAAGACCGGATCCCGTGGATCCCAAGCCGAGGCTGACTGTGGCCGGACTTACGGTAAGAGACAGCGAAGGCATGATAAAGCTGGAAGATGTTGGATTCATAGCCTACGGCGGAGAGATCCTGGGAATTGCAGGAATCGCAGGCTCAGGACAGAAGGAGCTTCTGGAATCTATCGCAGGACTGAGACATATATCCAAGGGTTCCATCATCTATACTCCTGAAGGAAAGAGTCCTGCAGAACTTGTAGGCAAGACCCCTATGGAGATCAAGGACGCAGGCGTCGCCCTGGCCTTCGTTCCCGAGGACAGACTGGGAATGGGTCTTGTAGGCGGCATGGGAATGATCGGAAACATGATGCTCAGATCCTGGAACAAGGGTAAGGGAGTATTCGTTGATACCAAGGGCCCCGAGAAGCTTGCGGAGAAGGTAATGGAGGATCTTGAAGTAAAGACCCCCGGAATCTACTATCCTGTAAGGAAACTCTCGGGTGGAAATGTCCAGAAGGTTCTGGTAGGGCGTGAGATTGCCCAGGAGCCATCAGTCCTTATGAGCGCCTATGCTGTAAGAGGACTGGACATCAATACGTCCTTTACCATTTACAATATGATGACAGAGCAGAAGATGAAAGGAGTGGCCGTGGTCTTCGTCGGAGAAGACCTGGACGTGCTTCTGGAACTCTGCGATAAGATACTTGTTCTCTGCGGAGGCAAGGTTTCGGGCATAGTGGACGCCAGAACGACCACCAAGGAAGAAGTCGGACTTCTCATGACAAAGCTCGGCGGAAAGGAGGCAAACTAAATGACTGAAAAAGAACCTCTTATCCGTCTTACAAAACGTGAAAACATGTCAAAGTCTAAAATATGGCTCATAAGACTGGGAGCTCTGGTCTTCGCCATTATCCTCGGAGGACTGGTATTCGTAATTGCCGGAGCAAATCCCGTAACGGCTTACGGAACCATCCTTTCCGGTTCTCTCGGAAAGGCCTCGGGCATACGTCAGGTAGTTAAGGTTGCAGTGCCTCTTCTCGGAACTGCCCTTGCTCTTGCACCCTGTTTTGCCATGAGATTCTGGAATATCGGTGCTGAAGGACAGATCACCATGGGAGCCATGGCGGCAACATTCTTTGCGCTTAATATGGCACACACCCTGCCGTCACCTATACTTCTTCTGGTAATGGGAATCTTCTCCATAATATTCGGAGCTATCTGGGCCGGAATTCCAGCCTTCTTCAAGGCACGCTGGGGAACCAATGAGACTCTGTTCACCCTGATGATGAACTACATTGCCATTGGTATAGTCGGCTGGCTCCAGGGAGGTCCCTGGGAGGGCAAACCCGGATCACAGATTATTCCCATGTTTGATCCTGCAGCCGTACTTCCCAAGGTTTTCGGAGTCCATATCGGCTGGATCATAGTGCTGATCCTCACAGTATTCATGTATATCTACATGGGAAGAACCAAGCACGGATATGAAATCAAAGTTCTCGGAGAATCAGAGAATACCGCAAGATATGCGGGAATGAACGTAACAAGGGTTACCATCAGGACTGCCTGCCTTTCAGGAGGCATCGCAGGTCTCGTAGGTTTCATGATAGCATCCGGAGCCAACCAGACGCTCTATCAGGATGTGGCAGGAGGAGTCGGATTCACGGCAATCACCGTAACCTGGCTTGCTCAGCTCAATCCCTTCGCCATGATTGCAATTTCACTCATGCTGGCAGTGCTCTCCAAGGGAGCATCCAGCATCCAGACATCCCTGGGAGTTCCCGCATCCATTTCGGATATCATAACGGGAATCATACTCCTCTGCATGCTGGGATGTGAGTTCTTCATTAATTACAAGATGATCTTCAGAGGAAAGGAACATCACGAAGAGGCAGCGCCCGTACCTGTTCCTGAAACAGCAGGAAAGGAGGCGGCAAAATGAGTATTAACATCATAGGACTTATCAAAGCAGCCATCATAAACGGCACGCCGCTTCTCTTCGGAACATCAGGAGAGATCCTCACGGAGAAATCCGGAAACCTCAACCTGGGAGTCGAGGGCCTCATGTTCATGGGAGGAGCCTTCGGACTCATGGGAGCATTTATCTACGGCAATGCCGCAGGAGACAGCGCATCAGGAGCTGTAGCAGTTATCATCGCGCTTCTCTGCTCCTTCGGAATCGGATGCATCGGATCTCTGATTTTCAGCTTCCTAACCATCACCTTGAGAGCCAACCAGAACGTAACAGGTCTCGCCCTTACCATTTTCGGAACAGGTGTAGGACAGTTCGTAGGAGAGCTCATGAGAATCAAGGTTGGCGGAAACGTAACCATTTCCAATGCTCTCAAGGCTGCCTTTGCGGACCCCATACTTCCCAAGGCCCTTCAGGACATACCGGTTATCGGGGAGATACTTTTCAGCTATAACCTCTTCGTTTATCTGGGAATCATCATGGCTCTCGTCATGGCATGGTTCATGAAGAAGACCAGATCGGGACTCTTCCTCTCAGCTGTCGGTGAATCTCCGGCAACTGCTGATGCAGCGGGAATAAACGTTACAAAGTACAGATATCTGGCAACGGTTATCGGCGGAGGAATCTCTGCTGTGGGAGGCATGGTATACACCATGACCATCGCAGGCTCTGTGTGGAATCACAGCGGACTTTCGGGAGAAGGCTGGGTAGCAGTAGCTCTCGTTATCTTCTGCCTGTGGAGGCCCATGAATGCTCTCTGGGGTTCAGCCCTTTTCGGAGCTCTTCTCATCCTCTACTTAAGACTGCCGATTCCCTTCATCCCGACTCAGATCTATAAGATCGTGCCGTATCTCGTAACGGCCATTGTTCTTATCATGGTATCTCTCAGACAGAGAAGGGAGAATCAGCCTCCTCAGGGTCTGGGACTCAACTACTTCAGAGAAGACAGATAAAATCGTCATAAAATATTTTTCATATACAGAAAGGAATTGAATCATTATGGACAAATTTTTTGAGATCTCCAAGCGTGGTTCTAATGTAAGAACTGAGATCTTTGCAGGACTTACGACATTCTTTGCCATGGCATATATCATTGTCGTAAATCCCAACCAGGTAACTGGTTTCAGTGAAGGCCTCGGAAACGTTTGGAACGCAGTATACGTTGGCTCTATCCTCGTAGCTGTAGTCGGCACACTTATCATGGCTCTCTATGCCAAGATGCCCTTCGCACAGGCCTGCGGCATGGGTCTTAACTCCTTCTTCTTCGTAAGCTTCGTGCTTCCGGAGCTCATGAACGGAGGAGATCCTGTAGAAGGCTATCATGCAGGACTTGTAATCGTACTTGTTTCCGGACTTGTTTTCCTCGTACTTTCTGTTACAGGAGCAAGAGAATACATTGCAAAGGCAATGCCTCCCGCACTTAAGGTATCCGTTTCAGCCGGTATCGGTCTGTTCATCGCTTACATCGGATTCCAGAACGTAGGCTTCATTCAGGACAACCAGTACACTCTTACTCAGCTTGTGGACATCCACGGGGCTATCGCTTCCGGAGAAATCATGTCCGTAATTCCCGCGATCCTTGCATTCATCGGCTTCCTTATCATCGTTATCTTAGGAAAGCGTCAGGTCAAAGGAAACGTTATCATTGGAATCGCAGTAACAGCAATCCTTTATTACTTAATTACCCGTCAGGCTCCTGTCATGGACTTCAGCCAGGTAGGACAGTCCTTCAAGGATTTCACAGAAGTAGGTCTCTTCGGAGTATTCTCCGGAGCTGCATGGCATGCTGCTTTCAGTGCTGAACTCGTAGGCGGCGTATTCGGAGGAATCATGCTTGTTGTTGCCTTCTGCCTTGTAGATATGTTTGACACCATCGGAACTCTCTACGGTACAGCATCAGAAGCTAATATGCTTGACGAAAACGGAGACCCCATCAATCTCGACAAGTGCATGATGGCTGACTCCACAGCAACCGTATGCGGAGCTTTAATGGGAACCTCCACCTGCACCACCTTCGTTGAATCCGCAACAGGCGTATCCGCAGGCGGACGTACAGGACTCACATCCCTCGTTACCGCAGCATGCTTCTTCATCTGCCTGTTCCTGAGCCCTCTTGCATCCATCGTACCTGCCTGTGCTACAGCACCGGCCCTGGTATATGTAGGAGTACTCATGCTCGGAAACATCAAGAAGATCGATATGAGTGATCTCACTTCCGCAGCAGTAGGATTCATGACAGTTATCTCCATGCTTCTTACCTATTCCATCGCAAACGGAATAGGTATCGGAGCCATCACCTATACCATCATTACCATCTTCACAGGAAAGTATTCCAAGAAGGATGTCATGGTAACTATTATTGCAGCTCTTTTCATACTGAAGTTCTGTATGATCACCATGTAAGCTGAACTATTCTTCCGGCGCCCTCAGGGCGCCGGTTTTTGTATAGAAATGTTTTGATATTAGAGATAATTCGTAATATAATACTCTTGTCATAAATAAACTATAAAGGCAGGCATCTATGTCAGACAATAATAAGAGAAAAAACGCAAATGCGGGATATATCATGGTTCTCTGCGCCGGGATTCTCTGGGGAAGCATAGGCTTCTTCGTGAGAAAGCTCAGCGAGATCGGTGTAGATAACGGACTTACGGCCTTTATGCGTATTTTTTGCGCATGGGTTATTCTGATACCCCTTCTGATTGGCATGAGCATGAAGACGGGGAAGAACTACTTCAAAATAACTAAGAAGGGCCTTCTTCAGTGCCTCGTCATGGGTATCGTGACTCAGGCCTTTTTCAACCTGTCCTACAGCGGATGCATCAATTCCGTGGGAGTCGCCATGGGATCGGTCCTTCTGTACACAGCGCCTATCTTTGTCGGAATTCTTTCCAGGATCCTCTTTAAGGAGGAACTCAATGCCAGAAAGGGAATATCCCTTGTAATCAACATTGTGGGCTGCTTCATTATGGTAACGGGAGGGGACCTGAGCGTGCTCAAGGTGTCCGGAATCGGAATCCTTCTTGGAGTTGGAGCAGGCTTCTTCTATGCCATGGTAACAATCTTAGGGAAGTTCACATCGGACGAGGTGGATCCCTTCACCCTGGTGTTCTATAACTTCCTCTTCGGATGGCTCTCCCTTGCGATCTTCACCAATCCGCTCCCCAAGATAATGGCGGTTTCAAGCCCCTATTTCTGGCTTCTGGGCTTCGGCTACGGACTTATACCGACTGTGGGATCCTATCTCTTCTATATGAACGGCATATCCCACGATGTGGAACTTTCAA
>CAMPCK010000025.1 GCA_946645735.1 uncultured Clostridia bacterium | reverse complement strand
GAGCCCCATCTCTTCCAAAGCTTCATCCACTGCAGCCATCATGCCTTCATAAGTAGACTCCAGGGACTTGGAGCAGATGACGACATCTTCCCTACTGTATCCGGAATTTTTTGCAAGATCAAGGAACCTTCTCATAAGGGGGTACTCATTGTAGTACTGAGCCGTATCAAAGAAATTGATGCCATGATCCAGTCCGTAGAGAAGAAGCTCCGCCCCTTCCTCCTCAGGCACCGCTCCGTGGTTCTCACCGAGAGCCAGTACTCCGAAGCCCGCTTCCGATACCAATAATTCAGTTGTGCCGAGTCTTTGTTTTTTCATTTTACAAAAAATGCGCAGCCCAAGCCCTTTAAGCTCAGCCTGCGCTAAGTCGCCTTTTATTTCTTGACTTCATCGAAGATCTTCTGCATCTGGGCATCCAGTTTGGCGGATACTTCGGCGCAGGCCTTGAGTTCGATGTTGGTCTTGGCCGAAATGCGGCCTTCGTTATTCTGCTTATACCTTAACTGATGTTCAAGAGAAGCCCAGAAGTCCATGGCTACTGTCCTCAGCTGGAGTTCCACGGGAACTGTTACCTTCCTGTCTATTAGGAAAACCGGCACCCTTAAGCCCAGATGAAGGCTCCTGTAACCGTTGTCCTTGGGATTCTTGATATAGTCCTTGCAGGTGACAAGCTCAATATCATCCTGAGCTGTCAGCATGTCTGCCACCTGGTAGACGTCTTCTATGAAGTTGCATACTACTCTCAGTCCTGCTATATCCTTGATATTGTCTCTGGCGGAGGGGATGGATACCTCGCATCCCAGCCTCTCCAGCTTTTCCTGAATGGATTCTGCAGTTTTGAGACGTTTTTCGATGTGATGAATCGGCGAATAGTCATTTCTTACCTCAAAGTCAGAAGTAAGGATCTCTATCTTGGTATTGACCTTTCGCATGGCAGCATCATATACATGGTGAAACTGCCCGAAACCTTCCTGTTTGCCGAGAGGAAGACTGGCCTCCTGATCAGTCCATTTCAAATCGCTTCACACTCCTGCATATAAAATTTGCGGACGGACACACTAAGTATATCCCGTCCGCAATAATATTATACATCAAAAGTTGTTCAATATAAAGTGAAACTTCTATGAAATCATCTCTTGGTAACGATGATGTTGGAGTCAAGTCCCAGAACATTCCTTGCGATGACTGTTCCGATAGGCGGTCTCTCCTCAAGCTCGATGGTATCGATGAACTTCATGAGGTTCATGATCTCAGTCTTGGGAATAGGTTCTGTGGTCTTGACAGGGATTCTGTAATCATAGAGATTGCCGTCCTGAGCAGCACTCAGGTCTGATGCAGGTCTCTTGAGCCTTACAGTGGATGTGACGACTCTTGTAGGGTTGGTGAACTCAGCCTTTCCGTAAGCCTTACCCTTAGGGCAGCCGTTTCCGGTTACCTTGTAGTCGTTCTCAACGTCTACCTTGAGGTGGCAGCCGTTGGGGCATACGGTGCAGATAACTTCGTTCTTTCCCATCTTGAAGGCAGCTCCGTCCGGGCTGGGAGGAAGGAACTTCACGATGTCGCCCTGTTTTCTGAAGTATGTGGATGTGCCGCAGCCGTCACAGATCTGGTTATTGAGCCAGAAGGTGTAGTAGTTTGTAAGGACGTATTCTGCAGCAGACTTTCCTGCCTTTTCAGCTTCACGGGTTACGTTGTCAACCAGGTCGTGAACGTGGGCAACGTTTCCGCATGCAAAGAATCCCTCAACGGTGGTTTCCATGTTTTCATGGACAACGGTTCCGTTGGACTTGGGATCAACCTTGATACCTGCCTTGAGAGACAGCTCGTTCTCAGGGATAAGTCCTACGGAGAGAAGCAGAGTGTCGCAGTCGAAGTACATCTCTGTTCCCGGGATGGGATTCATCTTGTCATCAACCTTGGATACGGTGATCTGCTGGATCCTGTCACGTCCCTTGATATCTGTAACGGTGTGTGACAGATAGAGAGGAATGCCGAAGTCGTCCAGACACTGGACAACGTTTCTTGCAAGACCTCCGCAGTAAGGCATTACTTCCACGCATGCAAGAACCTTGGCTCCCTCGAGAGTCATACGTCTTGCCATGATAAGGCCGATATCTCCGGAACCCAGGATGACTACTTTCTTTCCGGGCATGTAGCCGTCAACGTTTACGTATCTCTGGGCTGCTCCTGCTGTAAGAACTCCTGCGGGACGCATACCGGGAGTGTTGATGGCTCCCCTTGTTCTCTCACGGCATCCCATGGCAAGAATTACAGACTTGGCTTCAAGTTTTCTGAAGCCTGTTTCTTTGCCGACTACCGTTACGAACTTTCTTAAGGGTCCCTTGCCGCCTTCCGGCTCTTCCGTTGAAAGGTCGAGAACCATAGTGTCCAGCATTACCTGGATACCCTTGCGGTTTACACGGTCAATGAATCTTGACGCGTATTCGGGTCCTGTCAGCTGTTCCTTGAAATATCCTAAACCGAAGCCGTTATGGATGCACTGATTGAGTATTCCTCCGAGCTCCACGTCTCTTTCTATAATGAGAATGTTTCTCAGTCCGCTGTCATGAGCAGCGCATGCTGCGGCCATACCTGCAGGGCCGCCGCCGATAACTATAACATCATACATTTAGCGTCCCTCCTTGGTTCTTCCCATAAACATCTCGGATCCTGCCCTGTCCATAAGGACATCTTCAATTTTGAATCCTTTGTCTTCAACGAATAATTCTGCAATTCTCGGTCCGCAGAAACCGCCCTGGCATCTTCCCATGCCGGTTCCCACTCTTCTCTTGATACCGTCGATGGATACGGGAGGGATGGGCTCGTCGAAGCAAGCCAGGATCTCGCCTTCAGTTACGGTCTCGCATCTGCAGATGACTCTTCCGTAGGCGGGATTCTCCTTAACGAGTTCAGCCTTCTCATCATCTGTAAGCTCATTGAATCTGATGCGCTTTCTCTCGCAGATGAAGTTATCCTTTTCAACAAGCTCAAGGCCGCTTATATTGAGAAGTTCTGCTGCATATTCTGCAATTGCCGGAGCTGCGGAGAGTCCGGGTGAGCAGATACCTGCGCAGTCGATGAAGCCGGGTGCTGCTTCCTCTATTACGAAATCATGATGGTCTGTAGCTGCACGGACACCTGCAAAGTTTCTGATGCTCTTGTTGAACATGATGCTGTCAACGGATTTTTTTGCAGTGGCCTTTACAAAGTTGAGGCCTGCTGTGGTGTTGGCCGTGTCTTCCCATTCAACCTTCTCGGAGTTGGGTCCTACGAGAAGATTTCCATGAACTGTAGGTGTTACCAGTACGCCCTTGCCGTTTTCATTGGGGCACTGGAAGATGGTATGAGATACTCTTGTTCCTTCAGCCTTGTCGAGAAGGAAATATTCTCCTCTCTTGGGAATGCTTACATACTTGGGTTCGCATGCCATGTCATGAACTCTGATGGCGTCCACACCGCAGGCATTTACTACATAGGGTGCAAAAAATTCACCCTCATTTGTTGTGAGCTTCCAGAGATCGTCTTCTTTTGCGATTGCAGTGATCTCAGTATTGAGTCTGAGCTCCGCACCGTTCTTTACAGCTGTCTCTGCCAGTGCCAGGCAGTATTCCCAGGGTGAGATGATGGCGGAAGTAGGTGCATAAAGTGCTCCCACAACATCCTTGCTCAGGTTCGGTTCACGCTCCCTTGCCTCGTCACCGGTGAGGATCCTTAAGCCCTTGACACCATTAACTGTTCCTCTTACCTGGAGGCCCTTAAGGGTCTGGACTTCATCTTCTGTGAAGGCCACTACCATGGCGCCGTTTCTTTTGTAGGGCACGTCCAGCTTCTCGCAGATCTCAGCTGCAAGCTCAGAACCTCTTACGTTGAGCTTTGCCATAAGAGTGCCGTTCTCCGGGTCATATCCGGCATGGATGATAGCTGAGTTTGCCTTGGTAGTCCCCAGAGATACGTCATTTCCCTTTTCCAGGATTCCTACCTTTACGTTGTACTTTGATAACTCGAAGGCACATGCAGCACCAACTACGCCGCAGCCAGCGATTATCACGTCATACCTGTTGTTCATGATATCTATGATTTGCCACCTTTCTTGTGTTTTGGTCACGATAAAAAAGGGTTATTCACCCCTAACTCGTTGATTATAACAGAAGGTGAAATAAATTACAATTAAAAAATGTAGGTTTTAGCCCTTAAAATCAAGCAAATTATTCATATTGAACCGCTCCAGGGCAGTAAGCTGCTGAATGACAAGCTCACGAAGAAGAACCATCCTTTCTGACTGAGGTTTTTTCTGGCTTATCAGAACCGCATTGTAGCTTTCCATATTAGCGAGAACCAAAAGCTGGTTTAAAGTAGCATAATCGCGCATATTCCCCTTTTTATCAGGGTTTTTACTTTTCCATTCTCTGGCCGTAACTCCGAACAGAACAACATTCAGAAGATCCGCTTCATCTGCGTACTTTGCAGATTTCTGTCTGGCTGTCAGGTCCGGCGGTATTATATTTTCCTTAATTGCGTCGGTGTGTATATGATAATTTAATTTGGCTATTTCGCGATTCAGGTTCCAGGAAAGGGACATCCTGCTATTTTCATCTCTTTTCAGTCTCTGATAATCCTCTATTATGTAGAGTTTAAACTCAGGAGAAATCCACGAAGCAAACTCAAAAGCGATATCTTTATGAGCAAAAGTAGCCGCATATCTTCCTCGTTTTGTCGTTATTCCTATTGCACCTGTTGATTCTGTCCATCGCTTTGGAGTCATTACAAAACTGTTATAGCCTGCATCATTTTTAATTGCCTCGAATTCGAGGTAATTAAAGTCAGGATTATGAATAGACTCCCACAAACCCAGAAATCCTATTGTACTCTTAGATCTCATCCAGTTCTGTATAACATAGCCAGGATATTCCCCATCACGTTTCCTGGCAATATCGCTCAGAGATATAAAATCATTCTCGAAGTCATTCGAATAAATATTTATCTTTATACCATCAGCTACGATACTATCTCTTATAACTTTACTCATTCCAAACCCTCCTCTTCACTCATAAACCCTGTATAGCTCCCACTTCATCTCCCTGACAAAATATCTCAGCTCATAGTCCACGATCCTGTCATCCACTTCAGAATAGCAATAGTATACGAAGTTGGGATGGCCGTGGGGAGTCACGGAATCCACCCTTTTGATCTGGTCAACAGTTACGGTCTTGTAACTGCCGTCCCGGTATCGTATTTTGAATTTTCTTGGGACGGGAGGCTTGCCGATATAGGATACGCTCAGCATGTCCACGTCCTTTTCAAGAACTCTCATATACCTTCTCCTGAGTCAAAATAAAGAACATATGTTCGTTTTTATTATATAATCAAACCCCGCCATTGTCAACAAGCGGGGCTGTATTTTTCATGTATTTTAAAGATATATGAGGGACACCAAATACGCCGTTACCGGTATGGTTGCAAGAGACAGAAGTGTCGTGAAGGCAACTCCTTCTGCAGCGAGCTGGGCGTTTTTTCCTTCCATGTCCGAAAGCGGCGTCGTGGCCACTGCCGAAGGAAAGGCTGCGCCGAAGACCAGCACCAGCTTAAGAGCCGGCGGGATCGGAAGCCAGTTCACGAGAAGGAATGTTATAACAGGCGTGATCAGCATCTTTATGAATGAAAGTGCTATGAGTCTGCCGTTTCCTATGATTTTTCTGAAGTTGCTGCTTCCCAGCTGTATGCCGATGACGATCATGGAGAGCGGTGTGGTGGCCGCACCGATGCTTTCTATGGACTTGAATATCATCTCAGGAAGCCTGATCCCGGTGAACAGGACCACAAGTCCCAGAAGGGCTGCAATGGTTCCGGGACCGAGGGCGGATTTAAGCACGTTCTTTCCCATGCCGTTCAGATTATCTCCGTAATGGAGCTGGACCACTCCCGGACCGTATATATACAGCATCAGAGCCATCTGGAAAAATACCATGAAGAAGAGTTTTTCCTCTCCGAAGATGGCATATGTAATGGGAAGACCAATAAAGCCATTATTTATGGATGCAAAAAGCATCATGTACACTCCGCAGTCAGGATCTTTTTTCATTCTGAAGATCTTGGTGCAGATCACCCATGCTATGAAGCAGAATACCGCAAAATACAGGCAGGCCAGCACAAGGGCCTCTATTACAGAACCCCAGGTCCCCTCCTCCACTTCCTTGGATGCAATGGTCGAAAGGACCAGGCAGGGCGTCGTGATCTGTATGAGAAGCGGCGACAGATACTTGTTGGCCGCTTCAGGAAGGAGACCCATGCGGTTTGCAATGAAGCCTACTCCCATTATGATGAATACCGCAGCGATATTATTTATTACAACTCCCATTTATTCCTTGCCCTCCGTTTTGGCTATGATAAGTGTTGATATAAGTATTGCTGCGATTCCTATGATAACGCGGACCGTCATGGGTTCGCTGTATACCAGAACACCTACAACAATGCTGGTTATGGGCTCAAAGGTACTGAGCATGGCGGCGTTTTCGGAGCCGATGTATTTGACTCCTACCTGGAAGAGCATGGCTCCCACGAAGGCTGAAAGATTCGCCGTCAGCGCCATGGCTCCCCATGCAAGGGGCGTCATATTGAACTCGAGGGTGCCCGTCGCAAGGCCCATGATACCCATCATTATCATACCGATGATATGCATATACAGAATCCTCTTCGGAGTGGGGATATCCTTCAGTATGCTTTTTCCGAGATAAATGCAGTAGAAGGCATAGGTCATGGATGAACACAGGGCGAGGAGGATCCCGATGGGCGACACTTCCCCTCCTCCGTTATAGAACATGACAACGCCGATAAGGCACAGTACGACGCAAAGGATCTTCGACGCGCTGGCCTTCTCATGGCAGAATACCATGAGCCCCAGAACCGTGAAGGTGGGATACAGGAAGTGTATGGTTGTCGCCATGCCTGTCGGGATATAGTTGTATGCGTTGAACACCAGGATAGTCGTTCCCGCATATCCGAATACCGTTATTATAACGAAGTGAAGCAGCTCCTTAAGGCTTATCTTCAGATCGCTGACGCTTACCCTTGCAAAGATGAAGACCAGGGGAATGGAGAGAGCGTATCTCAGAAAAGCCGCCGAAAAGGAGTTCCCTCCCCCTGCATATACAGTTTTCATAAGAAGAGGCACGAAGCCGAAATATACCGCTGATATCAGCGTGGCTCCCATGCCCTTTAATTTGTCGTTCATCTTCAGAATAATCCCTGCTGTTTACCTATGAAGTATGCCATTACGAGAAGAACTACACCCATACCCATTCCGACTTTATAGAAATTCGGGCGTCTGTCTTTTGCTGTGTATCCGATGAGCATTACGGCTATAGCCGATGTCACAGTATAGAAAGGTGCCCAGGTTACGAGGTTATGGGTTGAAGAATAGATGGCCAGTACCAGTGATACTGCAATGAGCAAAAAGGCTAAGATGTTCAGGATCCTGTTTTTTGTCTTGTTGGCTTCACGCTCTTTTCTCTCTTCAGCCTCGCGCCACTCTTCCTCCTTCTGTCTGTAGTAGCCGTAGTTGCTGTTTTTCTTCTTTTTCTTCTTGTTGCTCATTTTGAGGTCTCCTTAAATTGTCTGAAACTTATTATTACCATGGACACCGAAAGCACGAAGGCCATGGCATCTGAAATGGGGCTTGCGGCAAGTATGCCGTTTATTCCCATGAACTTCGGCAAAATCACGAGAAGCGGTATCAGGAACAGTCCCTGGCGGGACAGGGATACCAGAAGCCCCTGTCTGTGGTTTCCCGTTGCCGAGAAATAATTTATGGTGATGGGCTGGATATTCTGGAAGAACACCAGCATCATGTATATCTTGAGATATTTTTCTGCAAATTCGAAGTAGAGGTCATTTCCCGTTCCGAATATGGAGATGATTTCTCTGGGGAAGAGCTGAAGGGCGGCAAAGAATATGACGCCGATCATGAAAGCCGCCGTGAAGGCTCTCCAGTAGGCACCCTTTACGCGGGAGTAATTTTTTGCTCCAAGATTAAACCCCCAGATGGGCTGGCAGCCCTGGGCAATTCCGACGGCGAAGGACACCATGATCATGCTGGTCTTCTGTGCAACTCCCGATACTGCAAGGGGAATGTCAGGCCCGTATACCGAGAGAGCTCCGTAGGTGGTGAGAACATTGTTCAGCACTATATTGGTGCACATCATGAGCATGTGATTGCAGAAATTGGGGATTCCCGCTTCCATGCTTCCCAGGAGATACTTCTTTCTGATCCCGAGTTCTCTGATATGCAGCCTGAAAGCCCTGAATTTAGGATAGTACAGGGCCGCCAGTGTGCAGCTCACCATCTGCGAAAGGACTGTCGCGATGGCCGCTCCCGATATTCCCATGCCTAAGGGATACATGAATATCCAGTCGAGAAATACGTTCAGGACTGCACCTGTCACAGTACACATCATGGAGTATCTGGGACTTCCGTCCGCCCTGATTATAGTGGACGAGGTGTGACTGAACATATGAAAGGGCGTCCCAAGAGCCGTGATTGAAAGATATGTCATGGCGTAGGGATAGACATTTCCTGCGGGATCCGCACCGCAAAGAACCAGCAGCGGGCTTCTCAGGATAAAGATGAGAAGGCCCAGAAGGACTCCTGCAGTGATCACACCGGTAATGCCCGTTGTCACATACCTTTTGGCTTCATCCAGTTTCCCCGCTCCCTGATTCATGCTGAAGTTGGCGGCGGTTCCGATACCGAAGAGCATACTGATACCGATGGTAAGAGTAGTCGTCGGGAAGGCCA
>CAMPCK010000024.1 GCA_946645735.1 uncultured Clostridia bacterium | reverse complement strand
AGGCCTCTTCATCTTCTCGCCCTGGATGAACTTGCAGTCGTCGCCGGATTTTACGAAGCCGTTCAGGTATCCGTAGTATGTCAGGGCGCCGTTGGAAGTTCCCGTAGCGGCCTCTTCATCGATATCATAGAGAGGCGCGAAGTTTCTCACGTGGCAGGTGGCGTCGTCCCCGTCCAGGGTGAAGGCGTGAACGCCGACGACCTCATACTTCTCACTGAGATCTGACAGGGCCTTAAAGTCGGGATCTATGGCATCCAGATCCGCCTGTGTCATAACGGGCATCATGATGTCGGGAAGTCCCGTTGAAATCATCTGGGGCGTGAGTTTAAGCCCCTTTGCCCTCTGGCCCAGGTAGCTCAGGCCCATGATGGCATAGAGCTCAACCAGCTTGTCCTCTTCTTTTATCTCATTGAGCTTAACGGGAGTCGCCATATCCATTAAGACTCTCTCGCCGTTAACCGTTATATTCAGGTCTCCTGAAATGGTGTGGTTCAGGAAGTCTCCGTCTCCGATGTATCCGCCGTATCTTAAGGCTGCAAAAGATCCGATGGTGGCGTGTCCGCAGAGCTCAACCTCAGCAGCCGGCGTGAAATATCTGATATTGAATTCGTTTCCGCCGAGGCGCTTGATGAAGGCTGTCTCGGAGTATCTCAGCTCCTTTGCGGTCTTGACACAGATCTCGTCCGATGGGAAGTCTGCGCCTTCAGGAAGGATAACTACTCCTGCGGGGTTTCCGCCGAAAATCTCATCTGTAAAAGCATCAACAATGTAGAATTTCATTTGTGTACCTCCTTGCTTTTCCTAAGATACTGGAATTTATATAATGTGATTCTTTGCTGTTTTTTAGGTCTCCCCTATTTTCTCAGATACTGAGCGGATATGGGAAAGTCAAAATATGTCTCGGGATAGGGCTCATCCTTTAAGGTGAAATGCCACCATTCGCAGTCGATAGGTTCAAACCCGTTTCTCACCATGAGCTTCTGAAGAAGCATTCTGTTATCATACTGTTCATCAGTGATCCCTCTGTAGTCCGGATGGGACAGTTCGCCGAAATAATCGAAGGGGCCTCCCATGTCCATTTCTTTGCCGGTCTCCATATTGAAGAGCGTGAGGTCCACGGTGCTTCCCCTGCTGTGGCTTGACTGGCTTGCCACGTAGCCCTTTATAAAAAGCTCCTGCTTCTGAAGTTCAGGATAGAAGTAGGGCTTCATCCTTAAGTCCAGGTCCTCTATTCCCCAGAGGACGAAATGCTTGACGGCCCGGGCAGGACGATAGGCATCGAAAACTTTAAGCCTGTAGCCCATGGCGTTGGCTTCGTTGGCTACAGTCTTGAGAGCCCTTGCCCCTTCCAGTGTCATGAGAGCTATGGGCTCTTCGTAGCCGTCCACTCTCTCCCCTACGAAGTTATATGTTGAATGATATCTGATTTCCTGGATGATTCCCGGGATCACGTCTGAGAGAACCACGAAGCCCGAGGGATCCATTATCGCTTTCTTTTCGAAATCCATTTTGATTACCTCTGTTTGAACGCTCCCACCGCTTAATTCACTTCCGCGAATTTGAAGTGGGGGTATTCTCGTTGAGCTTTCCGATAAATCTTCCTGAATATTATACCAAAACATGAGTAACCAGTCAATTGACACAGCATCCGGCTGGCTGCGGATCCTTAAGCTGCCGCTAAAAAAGCGGCTCCCGAAAATTGCTTTCTGAGAGCCGCAGGCTTTAAAACATATAAATCCTCGTTTTCATCCTAAATATCCATGAAATCGTCGATAAGGCCCTCCAGAAGGTCTTCCTCGTGGCTTGCCATGATAATGGTCTTGCCTGCCTGCTTAAGTTCCTTAAGAAGAGACACCAGCTGCTCTCCCCTCTTCCTGTCCAGGCCTGCGAAGGGCTCGTCAAGTATCAGCACCTCCGGGTTAAGGGAGAGTACCGCTGCGAGAGCCACCCACTTCTTCTGCCCGCCTGAAAGATGATAGGGCACCCTGTCCTTAAGGTCTTCGATTCCCAAAAGCTTAAGGCAGTCCATTACCCGTTCCTCAACCTCCTTATCAGAGAGTCCCATCTGTCTAGGTCCGAAGGCCACTTCGTCGAAGACCGTGGTGTTGAAGAGCATGGTATCGGGGTTCTGGAAGAGAAGCCCCACCTCCTTGTGGAACAGTTTGGAACGCCTGTTATCCCTGAGATACAATTCATCGATTCTGGTATCCTTAAAGAAATAGCTTCCTTCCTGGGGGAAGGACAGGCCCGAGAGTATCCTGATGAGGGTGGTCTTGCCGGAGCCGTTGTCCCCTCTTAAGAGCACACATCTTCCTTCACTGATCCGGAGGCTGAATCCACTGAGGACGGCTTCCTCTCCTTTTTCATATCTGAATGTTATGTTTTTTAATTCTATAAGACTCATCAAAGCCCCCTGTAATCGTCGGTGAAGCCTCTGGACACCATGGCTTCGTACATTTCTCTGTTCATTTCCGTGCCGCGTATGAAGGTCACTCCCATGACTCCTCCCACGGAGTTGTATTTGCGGCTGTTTCTTCCCACTGACCTGAGTTTCAGGGATTCCAGCAGGTTTATCATATAGTTCCCGAGAAGGACGATATATCTGAAGGTTATATCGATTATGAAGACCACTACGCCGGGCACCTTGAGGGTCCTCAGGGCTCCCGTTATGTGGTTCCACTGGGTGGTGCGGCCGAAGACCCCCACCATGGCAACGCTCATGATGATCTTGAGCACAACTCTCAGGCTGTTCATGAGCCGGCCCGGATCCATGATGACTGCCGGAGCGAAAATAATGGCTGCCAGAAGCCCCGCGACCAGCATGAGCTTTATGACGGACCCTATGTCTTCAGCCTTCATGAGAGCAAGCCTCACGAGAACCAAAGCAGTGACCGCCATGATCACCGTGGCGTTCTGGGTAACGGACAGCAGGATGATGAGGGCCAGGAGAAGAATTAGTTTCGGCGCAGCAGGAAGGCTGAACCTTCCCTCCCTTCCTCCTTCTGCCTTAAGACGGGACATGATGCGGCCAAGAGTCCCCAGGGTCTTATAGTAAAATGTGCCGCCATCCTGAGGCGGCACGTAGTTTTCTTTTTTTGTCATCCAGTCGGGAATCTTATGCATTGGTTTTTCCTTTAAGGGCCTGTGACAGAAGTTTGAAAATTATGACGAGAAGGGCTGTCCCGATAACTGCGGACAGAATATATGCAGCCGTTTCGTTCACCTCGCCTAAGGTATAGTCCGGCATTACAACATCCAGGGAGAAGCCATCTGCCATTCCCTGAGGCGTATATCCGAGAGCTGTACCCGTTTCCGCGATCTCTGCGATCTCATCGGTTCCCCACTCTCCCCAGGCTGTGCCCGTTGCAAGGAGTCCAAGAGGAACTGCTGCGATCATGACTGCGATAAGTGCGAAGACTGGAAGAGGTCTCTTTGACTCGCGGGAATCTCCTGCGGGGTCCAGTGCTTTCTCAGCCTTTATCGCTTCATAGGTCATGTCCGGCGCAGTCTTTCTCACAAAGGCATAGACCGCAACGGTGAAAGCGGCTTCCACGATTCCTGCCACTGCCATATGAGGGATCATCATGGCGGGAATCGCAATGCTTAAGTCATAGGGACAATAGAGTGCCTTTCCCATGGCGTCATGAAAAAGCATGGGCTGGATCCCGAACTCCACAGCGCAGCAGAAAGCCGCGGCGCAGATTCCGATGTATGAGCCCACAGCAGCCGCTATATATGCCCTTCCGGGCTTCTCGGACGCTGAAGTTCCTTTCATGATAAGGCTGTAGATGCCGTATCCCACAAAGGGAAGTACAAAAGCCATGTTAAAACAGTTTGCTCCGAAGGAAAGGATGCCTCCATCACCGAAGATGAGGGCCTGTATCAGAAGAGCTATGGACACACCCAGACATGCCGCCTCCGGTCCGAAAAGCAGCGCTATCAGCGTACCTCCTACTGCATGTCCTGTGGTTCCTCCGATTAAGGGCACGTTAAACATCATGCCCAGGAATGAGAAGGCTGCACCTACTCCGATCATGGCGATCTTTTCCTTGGGGAGCTCTGCCTTGACTTTTCTTACTGAATGGGTCCACACGGGAACTGCCGCAGCCGTCATTACGGCGCAGGTTGCCGGGGACAGGTAATTTTCGGGGATATGCATATTTCTCTCCTTCTTATTCAAAATATCTTTTGTCATGATTTTATATTAAAAATCCCCTCCTCCACAAGCGGGAGGGGGGGATATGATTTATGTGTTTTCGGGGATCAGATGAACTTCTTTATGGCCTTCTGGAATTCTTCTACAGCTTCGGTGTCGCCGTCCTCGATGGCGTGGGTGATGCAGTGGGTCATGTGCTCGTTTATGATCTCCTTTCCGAGGCTTCTCAAGGCCGAGTTCACGGCGGAAAGCTGCATGAGAACTTCAGCGCAGTCATCGTCATGCTCGATCATGAGCTTAACATGCTGAAGATGGCCTATGGCCTTGGAGATGCGGTTCAGCTGCTTCTTTTTTTCTTCGGGTGAATGGAAGTGACCGTGCTCATGCTTCATCTCATGGGTGTGGGTCGTGACGTTTCCCTTCTCATCCACGTGGGT
Organism: uncultured Clostridia bacterium; assembly: GCA_946645735.1. Next base: position 4,224 of record CAMPCK010000024.1, on the reverse strand, counting down.
ATGTGTGACTTTACTCATGGCTTTCTCCCTTCTCAGGTCCTTCGTATGAAAGGCAAAGAACTGTCAGGTCATCGAACTGTTCAGCGTCTCCGACGAATTCATTTACAGCGGCTTTCATGTTCTTTACGGCGGTTTCAGGATCGCAGTCAGGATCTTCGTTTAAGGTGTCCAGCATGCGGTTCAGGCCGAACATAGCACTGTCTCCTCTGGTTGCTTCAGGCACTCCGTCTGTATAGATGAATACTCTGGAACCGGGTTCAAGGGTGATTGTGCTCTCCCTGTAGTTTATGCCGCTCATGCCGCCGACGATGAAACCGTGGCGCTCTTTGATGATATCAAACCTGCCCTTTCCGTTCTTTACGGCCGCGTACTCGTGGCCTGCATTGGTGTAGGTGAGCTTTCCTGTGGAAATCTCCAGGATGCCCAGCCATACGGTTACGAACATCTCTTCCTTGTTATTGGAGCAGATGGCTTCGTTTACGTCCCTGATTACCTGGGACGGGGACTTTCCGGACTTGGCCTGGTTTTCGATCATGATCTTGGAAACCATCATAAAGAGTGCCGCCGGGATTCCTTTGCCTGAAACGTCTGCGATGACGACAGCCAGATGATCCTCATCTATCATATAGAAATCATAGAAGTCTCCTCCAACTTCCCTTGCGGGATCCATGGAAGCGAATATGTCGAATTCCTTCCTTTCGGGGAAGGCAGGGAATTTCGAAGGAAGTGTGGCTGCCTGGATCCTGGAGGCCAGGCCGAGCTCGGTGTTGATACGCTCTCTTTCGGCGGATATGCTCTCTATCTCATTATGGTACTTGTCCATCTCTTCCGCCAGGGTCTCAAGGTCGCATGAAAGCTGGCCGATCTCGTTGTCGGGACGCACCTTCATGAGTCTGGATGCGATCTCTTTGCTGTCCTTGGTTTCTGTGTAGCCTCTGATGTAGCCGATGATCTCCTTAAGAGGTCTCAGCACATAGAAGAAGATGAGAAGCAGGCAGATGAATGCCATGAACAGCTGATTGAAAACAGCCGTATACAGCCCCTTATATGTCTGGTTGCTGATGCTGGAGTTGATATCATTCAGGCTGAAGGTCATGCCTATGAGAAGAGACTTGCCGTCATCAGAGTCAAAGAGTGAATAGTAGTCCATGTATTCTCCGGCATAGGCCAGGTAACTGGTGTTCTTTACGGCATTGTTCATGGCCTCCCTCTGGATGGCGCTGACGTCCACCTGAACACCTATGGGGTAAACCTCTTCATAGTTGGTGCCCCTGACAGATCCTTCGTCAGCTGCGCTGAAAAGGAAGAACTGGTGATCATAGGGCGGTTCTGTAACTACGCCGAAAAGGTAGTCGATGCCGTTGGTCATTTTGATCTGGTCGAGGCGGGTTATGAGCCATGAATATGCGATCTCTGCATAGAGTTTCTGGTCTTCCGGTGAATAGGTCTCAAGCTCCTCTTCCGTTAAATATTTGAACTCCACATCGGGAACGTGATCGGAAAGTATCCTGCACTTCTCCTCAGTCTTTGTTCCCTTCTCGTAGGAGGCATCGTACTCGATGTCCAGGGTCTCATAGTTGTCATACCAGTAATGGATGAGCCAGTCATAGGCCGGGAACTCCTTGATGGCCATGACCACTTCCACTGAATTTGCAGCTGCGATCCTCTTCATGTGCTCCTTGACCTGGCCGTCCGCCAGAGCGCGCTGGACCATGAAGGTGACCAGCCCCGTAAGGAGGATACCCACAAAAAACAGTAAAGCGACCTGTCTGATTATTCCTTTTTCTCCCAGCTGTCTGAGCATAAAAAACGAGCCTCCGCATGAAAATAACTATATACATAAATAGTTTATCATACAAGAGACCCGCAAGTCACTTATTTTTTTGTATCTTTATACTATATTCGTTGTAATGTTCTACAGCGATGATCCTTCCATGCGCTTTTTCATGCGCTTCTGATATCCCGGCCTGTACTTGCCGTATACCAGGAGTTCTGCGAGAAGGCAGACGGGGATAGCAGCTGCCACGTCCATGGCGGAGTGCTGCTTTACAAAGGTTACGGAAATGGAGATCATGACGGCCGAAAGGACGATAAAGGTCTTGAAGGCCGGGGACGTATCCTTTCTCTTGGTCCATACGGATGCGATACCCATGGAATATGCCACGTGAAGTGACGGGCAGACTCCTGTAGGTGTATCGAAGGCGTAGATGAAACTCAGGACCTGACAGAAAAAGTTGTCGTTTGGCATGGTGTCGGGTCTCAGGAGCTGGACGCTCGGGTAAACGATATATATTACCATGGCTGCCGCCTGGGTCACCATGATGTACTTCTGAAGGCATTTGAAGCTCTCCACGTCGTAGAAGAAGAAGTATGCGAGAGACGCCACAAGAAGCACGTACCAGTAGCAGTAAAAAATCAGGAAATATTCGTTGAAGGGTATGATATCGTCCAGGGCGCAGTGTATAACGTGGCACTGCTCAACAGGGATCAGGTTCTCCGTTATGAAGTAGAGTGCGAAGTATACCAGCCAGCCTCCCAGGAGCTTGACATGGGAGAATCTGGGCTCGTTTATCCTTGAAAGCCTGAACTGCCTGTAGTCCACTACAGGCTCGGGGATGCGGATCCTTCTTCCGCTCTCCCTAAGTGTCTTACCCACATCTTTGTTTGTGGGATAGTCGATCTTGAGAACGTTGGGATAAGGCACGATTCTGTGCTCGGGAAGTGATACAGCGATATCGGTTATTCTGTCCATCATTTCATGGCAGATGTGGGTCCTCTCCTCTTCAAAGGGCTTTTCGGGATCGAACTCCAGGGGCTTACCGATATACATGGTCTTAAGGGCAGGCGCCGTGTACATGGGAAGGAATTTGATCTTCTTTCCGGTTTTCTTGTAGTACATCTTGGCCACGTCCACGAAGCCCTCGGCGAACTGCCATACGATATTGTTGTATTCCTCGTTATGCTCTGGGAAAATGATTACGCCCTTCCCCTCTTCCAGTGCATCCACGGTATCCCTGAAGGTCTGGATAATGCGCCTGTCGTGGTTTACTGCTATGCAGTGGGCATTGTTGAAAATGCAGGATGCAAAGGGTGCGATGATATATGATGCGATCCTGAAGAACCACTTGGTGAACCAGGGTTTGTCTCCCCAGAAATCCTTGTAGGCATAGTTGGGAACTTCCTTCACATGCATCATCTCTCTGTTGGTCCAGATAGCTCTTGCGCCGGGGAAATACAGTTCCGACGCGATGGGGCCGTTCATCTTGGCGTGGTTTCCGACTGCGATATATGGTCCGTCGGGGATGTTTTCCTTTCCCACTACTTTCATCTTGGGGAATACCAGCCGGACTATGAAAAGTATGATTTTGTATACCAGATATGAAAGCTTGTGCCTCATTTTCTGAATTACTCTCCTGTAACTTATTGACAGTCTGTCCTCATGGTGTTAATATCTCTTTTGTCCCATGAGACAACCTGTATCATTATAATTTTCATGGTGTTCATGAGTCAAGAGAGACGGCTCAAAAGAGACAGAAGAGGAGTTTTTTGTATCATGAATAAAAGACCCGTAAGCGTAAAAGAAGAACTGAAGACGGCTCTGACGGAGCTTCTCAAGGAAAAGCCCTTCTCCGAGGTGTCCGTGACGGACCTGGTGAAGGAAGCGGGAGGTGCCCGGGCATCCTTCTACAGGAACTTCTCCACCACATCAGACGTCCTAGATGAGATCATTTCTGATGTCCTTCTGGAATTCTCCCACAAGGTCCTTCCCGTAATGTACTCATCAGATGAAAATGTCTGGCGCGGGTTCCTCTTTGAATATATCGATATGGTACGGGAGAACCAGCGGGTGTTCATCAACATCCTCACCCTGAACGCGGCGGATGTTTTCTCAAGACTCAATGACAGGATCCAGGCCTATGAGAAGGCCATGCCCTATGAAGGGATCAGAGACAAATACATGGTTGCATCCCGTCTGGGCATCCTCTCAAACGTCCTCCGCCACTGGATAGACACGGGCATGGAGGAGAGCCCTGAGGAACTGGTGAAATACCTCATGAGCTTCATCATGAAGATTTGAAAAGAAGGCACCCATCAAGGGTGCCTTTAGTGTTTAAGTTTGTTTTGGCCGGCGGGCGTCTTAGCGGGCCTGGCCGCTTGCGATCAGGGACGTGTCCTGACAGAGGCGCACGGCCTCGGGCTCGTCCGCTTCATTTGAAAGGAAGC
>CAMPCK010000023.1 GCA_946645735.1 uncultured Clostridia bacterium | reverse complement strand
CCAGGATCTGCTGGATCTCCCAGATGTCGGGGCTCTGCTGTCTTCCCATGAGAGCTACACGGATAACCGTGGATACGTGGCCAACATGACCTTTGTATTCCTCGGGGTGCTTCTTGTAGTCCTTGGGCTTTACTGCATATCCGAGTTCATCGGTGATGGCTCTGATCTTGTTGAACCAGGTCTCATTGTCATCTGAATGATCGTAGGTTTCGAGATACTTATTAATAATTGTAGAAACGTCTCCTGCGTTTACAACTTCCTGAGGCATCTCATCCTCAATCTCAAAGGTCTCATCGAAGAAATAGGACAGGTTCTTCACCATCTGATCTGCATAGATGTGATCCTTTCTGGGATTTCTCTCTGCATGGCGGCCGATATCGAGGATCTTTTCGAGATATGCTCTGTCCTTAAGCATTACCTGTACTTTCTCATCATCCGCTCTGAACTCGTCTGCCCATGCTTTAAGGAAATCATAGAGATCCGCCGCGCTTATCTTAAGGAGAACTTCCTTTGATACGTCATTGAGCTTGTTGAGGTCGAACAAAGCTCCGGAGTTAGACATCTTCTCCGTGGTGAATTCGAATTCCTCGATGTCAGCATCGGGATTGGCTATTCTCCACTCCTCGAAGTTGGAGTTTAAGATAGTAAGAAGGTACTCTCTTACGGCTGCGGGATGATATCCTTCTTTTCTGTAGTAGTCAAGGCTGAGCTCGGGATCAAGTCTCTTGCTGAGCTTGCGCTTGTTGCCCTCTTCATCCAGCTTCATGAGCTGTGCTGTATGGCAGTAAATGGGAGGCTCCCAGCCCATCTTTTCGAAAAGTTCCACATGGATGGGAAGTGAAGGAAGCCACTCGGCTCCTCTTACAACATGGGTGGTTCTCATGAGATGGTCATCAACCACGTGGGCAAAGTGATATGTGGGAATTCCTGTCTGCTTCAGGATAACCGTATCCTGATTGTTTTCAGGCATGTCCAGGGTTCCTCTTATGGCATCCTTTACCTGGATCCTTCTGATCTGGTCTTCAGGAAGATCAAGATTTCCGTCGGACTTGAGGCGCACTACGAACTTCTCGCCTGCATTTATCTTTGCTTCTATTTCTTCATAGGAAAGATTTCTCGATCTTGCCCACTTGCCGTAGATTCCCGGGTTGGCCTTTATGGCCTGCTGCTCTTCTCTTATGGAAGCGATCTCCTCTTCAGAGAGGAAGCAGGGATAAGCCTTGCCCTCTTCCACGAGTTTTTTTGCAAAACACTGATAGATGGGTCCTCTGTGGGACTGGGTATAGTCCCCGTAGGCACCCTTGTCGCCTTCCATGGTGGCGCCTTCATCAAAGTTGATTCCGAAGAAGCGGAGAGAATTGATGATGGTTTCAACCGCACCCTCAACCTCACGCTTGTCATCAGTATCTTCAATTCTTAAAAAGAATGTTCCGCCTGACTGATGGGCCAGTCTCTCATCAACGAAGGCTCCGTAGAGATTCCCGAGATGAATGAATCCCGTGGGTGAAGGACCGAGTCTTGTGACCTTGGCACCTTCGGGAAGATCCCTCTTGGGATACATTTCCTCGTAATACTCAGGCGTCTTGTCTATATTGGGGAATAACAGTTCTGCAAGTTTTTTATAATCCATATTTTATCTCCATTTTCTGTATGCTGCGTTTGACCATTTGGTATAGTATTTCTTACCCGATATGGTCCTTACGCCGCGGACTTTATAATAATATCTCTTGCCGCGTTTAAGCTTTGATTTCTTGTTGAGATATGTCTTGACTCCGCCGGTCTTGGTCTTGGCTATAAGTGTGTAGCCGGAACCTTTCTTGTTAGATCTGTAGATCTCAATGTAATCCAGTTTATACTTTGTGGATCTCGACCATGTAAGCTTGATGCCGGACTTCTGCTTCTTTGACTTAAGCTTGATGGGCATGGACTGAACGCCGTCGATGATCTTCTGGTTTGGATCGGTCTTGGTTACAGTTGTAGTCTGAGCTGCGGGCTTCTGCTTTATGGTGAAGGGAATCATCTTGTAGTCAACATAGCTGCCCATGCCGACTGCGACAGCATAAGCTGTGCCCACCTTGGAATTGAGTACATAGCGTACCTTGTAGTCCTTGTCCTTTACAAGAGTCTGACCGTTATATGTGACCGTGATCTCCGGTTCATACCACTTGCCGCTTTCATAGGTATACTCACTGGTGCCGCTTATGGCTGCCTGACAGTCTGCAAGAGAAGCGATTGCTGTTGCATCATCCTGCTGGCCTTCCTGAAGACCGGAGAGCTCCCTTAAGCTGCTGTTATTTGAAAGATCAAGGGTTGACTTGTTGTTGGGATTGAGATACCAGAAATTCATATCGCAGCTTCCTGATACTCCGCTTACCTTGCCGTTTGATGCGTACTGCCACCAGCAATAGTCGAAGGTGAACTGGTTGGTGGTATAGTACTGGGCTGCCCAGTAGTTGTGATTCTGGGAGAGATACTTGCCGTTTACCTTGACCGTTCCGAAGTTAAGGTCTGTATAGATACCGGAAGTGAATCCCTTCTCTACAGCATAGTTCATCCAGTGCTGTGCGACTTCAGTCCTCTTGGACTTGGACATATCGTCATCATTGATTCGGTAATTGGAGCCTCCCTCATAATCCATAAAGAGCGGAAGGTCCAGGTCTTTTGCTGTGTATCCTGCATTATTCAGAAGAGCCACAGCCTTGTTTACTTCATCCTCCGCTTCGGCTTCCGTCTTGGCCTGGGAGAAGTAGTAAACGCCTACCATGATGCCGTTCTGTTTGGCGCCCCTCATGTTGGCGGTGAAATACTTGTCGTTATAAGTATTTCCGGCGGATCCGTATCCTCTTCCACCAACGCGGATTATGGCGAAGTCGATACCGTCAGCCTTGACTTTTTTCCAGTCAATGTTTTCCTGGAAGGCCGATACGTCGATGCCGTCAACTATGAGATAGTTGGCAAAGGCCGCATCGTGGTTATAGTTTTTGCCTGTGTACTTAGAGTATGTACTGGAAGCCGCAAAGGCAAAGCCTGCAAACAAAACTGCCGCTGCCATTATGACCGCCAGAACTGATAGGATCCTTGTTCTTCTTTTCATGACTATGTACCTCACTGATTCTGGTTCTGATACTTAGCAAGTTCCTCCTCTTCCAGTACTCTGTAGGCAACCTTTCCTACGAGAGTCTTGGGCAGTTCCTTACGGAACTCTATTTCCTTAGGCATCTCAAACTTGGCGACATGCTTCTCAAGATACTTCTTAAGAATTTCTCTTGCCTCGTCTTCAGATACCTTGACATCGGGTTTAAGCATTACAAATGCAACTACTCTCTGCATCTTCAGAGGATCGGGAACTCCGATAACGCAGCTCATATGAACGAGTTCATGTGCATCGAGAACATTTTCGATCTGTGAAGGATATACGTTGTAACCGGAGGTTACGATCATTCTCTTGAGTCTCTGTCTGAAGTAAATGAAACCGTCTTCATCCATCATGCCCAAGTCTCCTGTGTGTACCCAGGTAAGTCCGTCCTTATGCTTACGAAGGGTATGAGCAGTCTCTTCGGGATTATCTATATATCCTCTCATGACAGTAGGTCCTGAAAGGCAGATCTCACCTTCAGTTCCATAAGGTACCTCTTCTTCTGTCTCAGGCTTGCAGATCTTGTAATAGGTGTCGGGGAAAGGAAGTCCGATGGAACCTTCCTTATACCAGTGGGAAGGTGTAAGGCAGGATGCGGTTACGCATTCCGTGGTGCCGTAGCCTTCTCTTACAGGAATAGGTGCATTGTGATCCTTGAGGAATTTGTCAAACTTCTTCTTAAGTTCGATGCTTAAACTGTCTCCGCCGGAGAATACACCCTTCAGGCAGGAAAGGTCTGCATGGTCAAGAGTGTGGATCCTTAAGAGTGCCTCATAGAGAGTGGGAACACCTGCGATGAAGTTGGGTTTATGCTTCTTGATGAGCTTAGCATAGGATTCAGCAGTGAATCTGGGAATGAGAAGGCATCTGCCGCCCTCGGAAAGCATTGAATGTATGCATACTCCCAGTCCGAAGCCATGGAAGACGGGCATTACAGCCAGCATCTTGTCGCCGGGCTTGAACATGGGGTTGGTAGCAACGATCTGCTGTGAAAGAGCGTTGAAGTTAAGGTTGGTAAGGGATATACCCTTCTGAGTGCCGGTGGTTCCGCCGGAGTAAAGAATTACTGCCGGATCATCAGCCTTCTTGTTTGCATGATAGGGTCCCTTGTATCTCATGCCGTCAAGAAGGAACTTTTCCCACCATACGATCTCTGCTGTTGCAGGGACTTTGGCGATCTTACGTCCCTCAAGGAGATAGTATCCCTTGCGCTTTACAGGTGAAAGCACGTCCTTGATGGATGTGAGGATAAGGCTTCTCAATGAAACGTTTTCTCTTATATTTGCAAACTTGCCGTAGAACTGGTCAAGTGTGAGACATACTACAGACTTGCTCAGTTTAAGGCAGAATTCGATTTCTTTCTCAGAGCTTAAGGGATGCACCATGTTGGCGATTCCGCCGATCTTGTTTACAGCATAGAACATGATGACAGCCTGGGGAGCGTTAGGCATGCAGATGGTTACAGCCTCGCCTTCCTTGACGCCGATATTGGCAAGAGCTCTTGCGCAGTCATCGACTTTCCTGATGAAATCCTTATATCTTACTTTGCCGCCCATGAAATCGTAGGCGATATTGTTGGGATAATTCCTTGCTACGTTAGCTACCTTGTCGTACATTGATCCCTGGAAATAATCCAGATGCGCGGGAACGTTTCCGAGATTTTTTATCCAGGGAGTTTTAACTTCAGGAACAGTCTGTTCCTTTTCTTCTTTCTTTCCTAAGGCCATTTTAGTAATTTACCTCCTCATCAGCTCTTAAATCCAAAAGTTCAGGTTCTGCCATCAGTTTTTTGAAAAGTCTGATGGACTTTGCATAATAGAATCCGTCTGCGATTCTTTCGTCTATAGTAAGACCGATATCATTCATGAGTTTCATGGTGACGTTTCCTTCGTCATCATAGAAAGGCTTCATCTTTCTCTCACCGATGATCACAAACAGTGATGTAGTCCCCCAGTTGCTTAAGTGATGATAACCGGATTTGAGATGGATGGAACCAAGATTGGTTATGAAGCAGGATGCATAGTTGGGATCCGTCTTTACGAATTCATAGGGAACCCTTCCATGGCGGTCCAGCCAGCGGATGACCCTGAAAACAGGTCTCAGAATGAAGGGCGGAAGCTTCATGAACTTGGCCATGAAGTCTACGGAGTTGTCCACCTGGTTCTCGTCCTTTACGAAGTTTATTTCTTTAACTATCTTCGAATAGAGGTCATCCATGGTGGTCTCCGGTCCGAAGTGCTTGAAGGCGAGACCTTCAGCCGCATTATCGGTAAATTTCTTCTTTACCGTGAATCCCACACTGACTTCATCCTTCTGATAAAGCTTCATGTTGGCTACGAAACGGTTGAGACCCGGTCTTAAGTACATGGTCTTCACAAGTCCCATGAGCATTACATAGAAGGGCTTATAGGGATTCTCCAGGGCGCTCTCGGGAAGTTCTCCCCTCTCTACCTTAGCCTTGAGTTCCGCATTCTTCTTGTCGACATATTTAAAGATAGGGTCCATCTCGATGGATTCCTGGATGAAGGCCTCGTTATCCGCTCTGTTGGGATATACGTAAGGAACTATGGCATGCATGGGATCGATGTCCCTCATGAGTCTTCCGTCACGCCGGTCTCCCCATCTTTTTTTCTGCTTTTCAGACATTTCGCTGTCCCTCTCAGTCTTATAAGTTAATATTATATCTAGTAGGCTGAGCGGCACATAGTCACCCAATCATACCAATACATAGTATATTATAACATAAAAATACTGTACTGCCAAAGTATTTATGGCAGTACAGTACAATTTTAATGAAATATTAATATTTAAAGAATACATATCTGATCTGTTATTATTTCGATTTGAACTCTTTCCAGTACCTGGAGTACATGTCGTCTCCTTCAGGTCCCAGGTTCTTCAGAGTCTCGCAGTTTGCAAGCACTTCCTCAGAAGGGTTCACGATGCCGATCTCTGAAAGCGGCATCTCTCCGTCGATATAGTCTTCATATACGTAGTCCTCCAGCATGGTGTTGGGTATTGCATATGTAAGATACTCGAAGTTTGCAACTGCAGCATCATAGGAATACATGAAGTTGATCCATGCCATGGCGCCCTCATAGTTCTTGCAGGACTTGGGGACTGCCCAGCAGTCGGTCCATACTTCCGTTCCTTCCGAAGGGATCACGTATGCCAGGTTCTCATTGTCCTCCTGTGCATAGAGGACGTCACCGGAGGTGATTATGGCCATTGCAGCGTTATCACCGATCATGAGGTCTCTTGCATTGTCATTGGCATAGGAATATACCAGAGGCTTCTGTTCGATGAGCTTGTCAGTAATAGCTCTCATCTCATCCTCATCCACGGTATTCATGGAATATCCCAGAAGTTTGGCAGCAGCCATGTCAGCCTCTCTAATGGAGTTGGGCATGATGACCTTTCCGGCGTACTTTTCATCCCAGAGGATTCCCCAGGAAACATCTCCTTCAAAGTCTTCCGGATCAACAAGCTCGCGGTTGTAAATAATACCGTAGGTGCCCCAGGTGTGAGGTGCGGAATAGAACATGCCAGGGTCGAACTCTTCCATGAAGTCTCTGATATTCTGGGACAGATACTGGATGTTCGGTATCTGGCTGAACTCGAGTTCCATGAGAAGGTCTTCCTTGATGAGCTTGTCTATCATATAGTCCGATGCACAGATCACGTCGTAGTCCGCCGTGTTGTTCTTGATTACCGGATACATTTCTTCATTGGTATCGAAGTAGTCGCATACGACGGTATAACCTGTCTCTTCATAGAAGGCATCCACGAGTTCCGGGTCGATATAGTCACCGAAGTTGTATACGTATACAACGCCCTTCTCTCCAACTTCTCCCGGAGTTGAAGGAGTGAAGCGTATGGCTACAGCCATGGCCACCACGACGCAAAGGATGATGGCAAGGGTCTTTCTGGTGGACATGCCCCCCTTGTAGACATATTCCTTGCCGGACCTGGCAGCCTTCTTTGCCTCTTCCTCTTCATCACCTCTCACGAAGTTGGAAACTACGAGTACCAGAAGCACCACTACGAAGATCACCGTGGACAGTGCAAACAAGGTGGGCCTTACTCCGATCTTGAGCTGGCTGTAAATGAGTGTCGAAAGTGTATTTATACCAGCTCCCCTTGTGAAGTGAGTGATTACGAAATCATCCACGGACATGGTGAAGCTCAATAGAAATCCTGAAACTATTCCCGGCATGATATCGGGAAGCACTACCTTGAAGAATGCATAAATTGGCGTTGCTCCCAGGTCCAGGGCTGCTTCATAGGTGTGATTCTCAAGCTGCTTGAACTTGGGCATTACGCTTAAGATGACGTAGGGTATACAGAAGGTAATATGTGCAAATAATACCGTTCCGTAATTGAGGGAAATGCCGAAGAGAAGGAAGCTCATCATGATGGCGATACCTGTTACGATATCCGCATTGAGAAGCGGGATGTTGTTGAGTCCCATGAAAATGCTTCTCTTCCTGTCCGTCATGGCATTCATGGCGATGCATGCCATAACTCCTATGACTGTTGCTATGATGCTTGCCCAGAGAGCTATGGTCAGAGTATTTCCAAGAGCTTCCATGAGCTCCTGATTGCTGAACATCTCCTGATACCACTTTAAGCTGAATCCCTGCCAGGATCCCATGGATTTTGATGAGTTGAAGCTCAGCACCATGAGAGTTCCGATGGGAAGATACAGGAAAAGCACTATCAGAATGAGATAGAGAACTTTGCCGAAGCGGGCAAGACCTGAAGACTGATTTCTCATATCATTGCCCCCTCTCCGTTCTTGTCAAACTTCTCGATGAGAGCCATGGATATTACTATGAATATCATCATGACAAGGCTTAAGCCCGAACCCAGATTCCAGTTCGACGTCGTAGTGAATTCCTGTTCTATGATATTACCGATGAGGTTGACCTTGCCTCCGCCCAGCATGTTTGAAATGGCGAAGGTTGTAAGGCTCGGCACGAATACCATGGTTACTCCCGAAACGATTCCGGGTACGGTAAGAGGTACGATGACCTTAGTGAGCACCGTTGACTTCGACGCTCCCAGATCATAGGCCGCCTCAATGATGGAATTATCTATCTTGATCAGCGCGTTATATATGGGAAGTACCATAAATGGCAGATAGTCATAGACCATGCCCAGCACTACCGCATATGATGTGTTGATTATGCCTAAGAAACCCAGAGGCCCGTTTTTTTCAAGAAGAACCTGCCAGGCCATGGTGCGGAGTACGAAATTCATCCACATGGGAAGGATGAAGATGAACACCATGAAGCCCTTCTTTCCAAGCTTTGAATCCTTGAGTATCAGTCCCAGAGGAAAAGCAAGAAGAAGGCAGATCACCGTGGCAGCCAGGGACAGGGCAAGTGAAAGCCCCAGAGCCTTGGCATGGTCTCCGGTTCCTACAGCAAGAATATTTTCAATTGTGAAAGCACCGCTCCTGTCCGTCAGACCATAGTAGGCTATGACCCCCATGGGGATCAGAGTTCCTGCCAGAAGGAAGACTATGAAGGGTGCACTCATGAGTTTTCTCATTGATCCTGTTCCTCGCCCAAAACATCTTCAAGGGAAATAGCCTCTTCGTCCTCGGACTGAGGCTTGTTCATGATCTGTATATTCTCGGGAGCCACTCCGATGGAGACCTGCTGTCCCACCTTGTAGCTCTTTGTGTTCTGGCAGAGCCATTCGATGCCGCCGGCT
>CAMPCK010000022.1 GCA_946645735.1 uncultured Clostridia bacterium | reverse complement strand
CCTCCAAGGTCCCTGAAAAGATCAAGGAAAAACTGACTAAAGTCGGAATGCAGGATATCGATCCTCTCAACCTCTTCAGGATAACCTGGAAGAATGAGCAAAAGGATTTCGGCGGACTCTATCACGGTCCGAACTATATAGTCTTACCTCCTGAACTTACCGGCGTGAAGTGCAGGATCATCTGCATGCTGGGAAGATGGTTCCCCATCGGAGCCCACAAGGTGGGGGCCGCCTTCGGCTGTCTGGTCCCGCCTCTGGTCACCGGTCAGTTCGATTCCACCTATCATAAGGGAGCATGGCCTTCCACGGGAAATTACTGCCGCGGCGGCGCCTTCAACAGCGCACTTCTCGGCTGCTATTCCATAGCTATCCTTCCCGAAGGCATGAGCCGTGAGAGATTTGATTGGCTGAAAGGCGTAGCATCAGAAGTCATCGCCACTCCCGGATCCGAGTCCAACGTCAAGGCCATCTACGATAAGGTGGCAGAGCTCAAAGCACAGGATGACGTATGGGTATTCAATCAGTTCCAGGAGATGGGAAACTACATGTGGCATTACAACGTCACCGCCAACGCCATCTCAGACGCCTTTGAGGAGATCAAAGGAGAGAACGGACGCTTCGCAGGCATGGCTTTCTGCTCCGGTTCAGCAGGTACCATGGGTTCCGGTGACCGGCTTAAAGAGCTCTATCCCACCGCCAAGCTGGGGGTTGGCGAATCCCTGCAGTGCCCCACCCTTCTGGATAACGGCTTCGGCGATCACAGGATCGAGGGCATCGGAGACAGACATGTGCCCTGGATACATAATGTAAAGAACACCGATATGGTGATCGCAATCGACGATGAGGACCCCGTGGAAACTCTCCGCCTCTTCAACGAACCCATCGGACGCGCCTATCTCAAGGAGCAGGGCGTGGATCCTGAACTCGTGGACCTTCTCGGATACTTCGGAATTTCAGGCATAGCAAACGCTCTCTGCTGCATCAAGATGGCCAAGTACTACGAACTCGACGAAAACGACGTTGTCGCTACAGTCCTTACCGATTCAGCCGCCATGTACGGTTCCAGAATCGAAGAACTGAGGGCCCGCGACGGTGAGTACAGCCATGAAAAAGCCGCCATCGACTTCCACACACATATCTTAGGTGAAAAGACTGATGCCATGCTGGAACTGAGATACACCGACAGGAAGCGGATCCACAATCTCAAATACTTCACCTGGGTGGAACAGCAGGGCAAGACCGCTGAAGAACTGAACGCCCTCTGGTATGACCAGGAAGGCACCTGGGGTGCGGCTGCCAAGGCTGCGTCGAAGGTCGATGACCTCATCAATGAATTTAACGAAGCCACCGGTCTTCTGAAAAAGCTGTAAATAAACCATCAAAAAGGAAAAGACCTCACCGTTGAGGTCTTTTCCTGACCTCTTCATCGAGGTCTTTTTTTATTTCTTTGGTTTCGCATATATTACAGGAGGTTTATTTCTGTATTCTGCGTTTCCAAAATAATAAACTTTATTTGATCACACTCGCATGCTCTGCATGCCAGATATACATCTTTACCACTTCCGGAAATTCTCCCAGGCCTCTGACATGGCATTCCACCTGCGGCCCCAGAGCCTCGATCTGATTCTTCCAGGAATCCGGACCATCGCCTGCCATATCATTGGTAGCATGATCCCCTGCAACCAGAAGAAGCGGTGTCAGGAATACTCTCCCAGGTTTAAACTCATTTACTTTTTCAAGCACAGGCTCGATTCCCGGAGTGAATTCCACAGTACCTATCGCGTAGTTATCATGTCCATCTTTATTGAACTGTCTCTTCAGTTCTTCATAGGCGTCAAACTCTAATTTCGCGCTTCCGTGTCCCATAAGCACAAGCATGTCTTTATCTGTCAGTTCAGAATATCTGCTCTCTAGTATTCTTGCGACATGATATACATCTCTGAATGAACTGATCAGGGGTTCTCCCAAAGAAACGCTTTGGAATCTGTTCTGATTGGCGCAGATCCGGTTCATGATTTTGTCATACTCTTCTCCTGCCACCAGATGTGTCGGCTGCACGAGAAGGTCTGTTATGCCATCTTTTTCCATTTGGTCCAGAGCCTCATCAACAGAGAAAATGACCGTGTTATCTCTTTCCTTTATCTTTTTGCGGATCATGCCGCTGGTCCATGCGCGGTAGAATGTTCTGTCCGGGAACCTTTTCACAAGTTCTTCTTCTATAATGTCGATGGTCTTACTCCTTGTTTCAGGGTAAGATGTGCCGAAACTCACGACGAGAATTGCTTTGTTTTCCATATTATTCCTTTCTCTTTGAATAAGCATTTACATCTTCCGGTCCTGTAGGATCAGAATCGTACATCCGGCATAAATATTACATTTGGCTTACCTGTTACACTGTTGATACTGATCTGGGTATCCACGCCGAACAGATCTTTTATCTTTGATGGAACAAACATTTCTTCAGGCGTACCCACATCATAGATCCTTCCTTTTTTCATCAGAATGATCTTATCACAGTAGCAGGCCGCGATGTTCAGGTCATGCACCGACGAGAACACGGTCACGTCCTGATGCTTCAGTATGTTCATTATCTGATACTGATAGCCTATGTCGAGATGATTTGTGGGCTCATCCAATATTATGAGCTGCGCATCCTGGACCAGAGCTCTGGCCACCAGCGTCCTTTGTTTCTCGCCGCCGGAAAGGGACAGGAAGCTCCTTTCCTCATAGCCTTCCATCCCTACTTCCCTGAGGGCGGCTCGCACGATCTCTCCTTCGGCATGCATATCGTTATGGAACATCTTCTGATGGGCAAAGCGCCCCAGCATAACCATATCGAAAACGTTCATGTCGAACTCCACGTTGTTTTCCTGCTGCATTACGGACATCTCAAGGGCGGATTCTTTGTTGGTCATCTCGAATACGCTCTTTCCGTCTATATATACGGCTCCGCGGCTTGGAGTATATACCTTATAGATGTTTTTAAGAAGCGTGGATTTGCCGCAGCCATTAGGCCCTACCAGACCTACGAAGGT
The DNA here is from genome assembly GCA_946645735.1 of uncultured Clostridia bacterium. Next base: position 5,927 of record CAMPCK010000022.1, on the reverse strand, counting down.
CCCCTCTTCAACGTCAAGGCTCACTCCGTCAACTATAACTTTGGAATTGATGGAGTACTTGAGATCGCTGACGTTCAGCTTTACGTTCAAAGTATTCTCACTCATCGTCAGCCTCCTATCTTTCCGTTTGACTTCCTGATCAGGTACAGGAAGAAGGGCGCTCCGAAGAAGGCCGAAACTACTCCGATAGGCAGTTCTTCAGGAGCTACTACGACTCTGCTCAGTATATCCGCTATCACCAGGAAGGTCCCGCCTACCAGCATCGAGGCAGGAACAAGCCACTTGTGTTTTGTGCCTACTATCGATCTTGTGATATGAGGGATCGTCAGACCTACGAAACCGATGGTTCCGGAGATCGACACTATGATACCCGTGAGCAGTGTGGCGATTATTATTATCACAAGTTTCAGCTTATCAGTATTTACTCCTACAGTGGATGCTACGTCATCACCTAAAAGAAGGACGTCCAGCTGCTTCGTCAAAAACAGTATGACGACGAAGCATACGGCAAAAGCGATCGTAGCATATTTCAGTTTTTCCCACGATGCTCCGCTTAAGGAACCCATCATCCAGTACGTTGCCGTCTTGACTTTATCGGATCCCGTCTTGGTATGATATATCATGAAGTTTGTTATAGCACTGAAAAGAGCTGAGACCGCGATACCCGCAAGCACCAGCTGAGTTGCGGTGACCTTGTTCCTGATGGTAGCGATCTTAAGGGCCATAACTATACTGAGCACTGCTCCTCCGAAAGCTCCTACCATGGTGCCGTATCCTCCTAAGAACGAAAGATATCCGTACATGATGACCGATACCGCTCCTGCGGATGCACCATGAGATATACCCAGTACATACGGATCCGCCAGAGGGTTCTTGGTGAGTACCTGCATGAGGATGCCGCAGAGGGTAAGTCCTGCTCCGACTATGAATGCAGTCAGTATCCTGGGGATCCTGATGGTCCAGAGTATCGTCTCCGTGCTTTCCTCCCAGGTCGGTTCATATATTTCCCTTCCCGCCAGTTGGTTGATGATGACCTTGCCGACGGATTCTTCACTCAGATCCACGCTTCCAAGAGTCGTAGCCATGATAAATGAGAAAAACAATATCACCACCATGATGCAGCAAAAGCACAGATAATGCGATCTCTTGTGCAGCGGGAAAACCGGTGTTTTTTCCTTGTCCATTTCAGACTCCTTTTTAACGACCGATAGCAGGCCCGGACGATCCGGGCCTGCTGGCGCAATAAATGAAATGAAAAACTTTGTAGGTTTATGTCTTAGTTGAATTTTTCAGGATAGAACTGCTTTGCCATGATCTCAACGGTTCCTGCAGAACCTGCGGATCCCTGCATATCAGAGCAGCAAGCTGAATAGATCCTGCCCTCTTTGACAGCTCTTAACTGTGAGGTGAATTCGTTGGTCTTAAGGAATTCAGTCTTTTCTTCGGTATCGTAGTCATAGTCAAGGATGAGGATGACGTCAGGATCTCTTGCAATAACTTCCTCCCAGGAAGGTGTAGCCCATCCCTTTTCGATATCATCGAAGATGGAGATCCCGCCTGCAAGCTTGATCATGTCTCCGGGAACTCCCTGGCAAGCTGTGAAAGGAGCGTCTTCACCGGAATCATATACGAATACGGTGATGGGATCCTTGTATACTTCTTCACCAAGAGTCTCTCTTACTTCTGCAAGCTTGTCCTTCATGGCCTGGATCTTTTCTTCCGCTCTCTCTGTGCAGCCGAAAACGTGTCCGAGAACTTCATAGTCCTTATAGATGTCTTCAAATGTGGCAGAGTCAGAGCAGCAGTACGGGAAGTAAGGAACGATATTGTTGTCGAGGCAGAACTGAACTGAGAAGTTGTCGTCTGAGAAGAGTGAATCCCATCCCATCATGAAATCGCAGCCTGTAGCGATGATCTGCTCCTTGGAAGCGTTCCTTAAATTCACGCCGTCCTCTGTGATCTTGGTCACCTTGTCCCTTGCGGGATAGTTGGAAACTGTTGACCAGCAGGCACCTCTTGTGAATCCTGCCATGTGGTCTTCAAGTCCGAGATCGAAGAAGAAGTCAGCCATCTGGTCTCCGTCAGCGATGGCTGCGACAGGAGGAGCTGTGAAGGTCTCTTCCATGTTCTGTCCGATACCGGAACGTTCAAGGTTCAGGGTGATGGTGTAGGGTTCGTATTCATTTCCGTCGATCCCTACTGCGATATTCCCTTCCTGTACAGTATAGGTGTCGCCCTTTGATCCTGTTACCGTGTTGTCATCACCGCACGCTGAAAAAACAAACAGCATAGTAAGTGCAAGGATAACTACCAATAGTTTCTTTTTCATATACTTTCCTCCTTAATGGATAATAAAAAGCCGGCCTGTGAAACAGGTCGGCAACAATAAACGAACAATTAAAACTAGCATCCGCAAAACGGTCATGTCCTATTCATCATCGGTGCCATACCTCGTGACACATAAGATAATGTACAGAAAGCAGGTCTCCTGGCTTATGATGTAAGGACTTTCGCCTTCCCGGAGCATACAGCAGGCAGATCATCCGCCCGGATCTCTCCAGTGACTTTATGAAAGACCAAATCAATTACAGTTACGGGATAGCACAGGTCTCTCACCTGTTTCCCTTTTAAAGCGCTTCCGTGAAAGCGCTACTCCCTGTATATTTGTTATTAATTAATTAATTATCAATTATTGTGTAAACTATAGCATACGCCGTCTCAGTTGTCAACGGCTAATCGGTTATTATTCACCCTTTGTATATGGCGCCCTCGCATGGGCTGCGAACATCTTCCTTATTTCCTCATATTCGCCAAGACCCTTAAGAAGACACCTCACCTCGAAGCCTTCTCTTCTGAATGCTGATGCCCATGAATCATCCGACTCCCCTGCCATGTCATTGTTAGCATGATCTCCGGAAACGATCAGGAGCGGTGCCAGAAGAACTTTCTTCGTTCCATGCCTCTTCACACTTTTCAGTACATGTTCAAGACCCGGCTCTGCCTCCACAGTTCCGATAAATGCTCTCTCATATCCGAGATCGTGTATCTCTTTTTCAAGTTCAAGATACACCCCGTTGTTCCCATTGAACACTCCATGTCCCATGAGTACCAGAGCCTCATCATCATCTGTTCTTATATCTCTCGCGATGATACCCGCTACTTCAGCTGCATCATCTCCGCTGCCAACCAGAGGCCTTCCCATCTTTATTGAATCAAAGTCTTTTTCATACCCCGTAACTTTTTCCTTAAGATACTCAAATTCCAATCCCGGGATGATAAAAGTGGGCTGTACTAAGACGTCTGTGACCCCGTCTTTCTTCATCCTCTCAAGTGCTTCTTGTGGCATGTCGATACAGCATCCATCACGTTCTTTCAGTTTATTGGTGATTATCTTACTGGTCCAGGCCCTGTAGAATTCCCTGTCAGGGAAAGCCCTTCTGAGATCGCTCTCGATAACATCGATAGTCTTTTCCCTTGTATTGTTAAACGACGTTCCAAAGCTTACAACAAGTATCGCCTTTTTCATTTAGATTCCTCCTCATTTATTTAAGAGGCACCCTGTAAAGCATGCAGGGTCTTCCTCCGGTCTCGTAGTTCATCCTTCCCTGGACTTCGCCTGTGTCCACCAGATAATTCATGTACTTGCGGACTGTTACCACGGACAGTTCGGTCCTTTCCGAGATCTCTTCCCCCGTTAGCCACTCTCCTGAGACCGCCAGACAATCCATGAGCCTTTCCCTTGTCTTGTCCTGGATGCCCTTTGGCTCCTGCTCCTGCCTGACTGCCGGCGCATTTCCAAGGAGTATGTCTATATTTTTCTGATCGAGAGTTCTGTCGGCGTCCAGTACCTGCTTGCCGCTCCTGAACTTTTCGAGAGCCTGCTTGAATCTGTCAAAGGTGAAGGGCTTCACCAGATAGTCGATAGCTCCCAGTCTCACCGCCTCTTCCACCGTGCTGTTATCATTTGCCGCGGTCACCATTATGACCGAAAGCGGAATGTCCTTCTCTCTGATCTTTTTCAGAGTCTCGATGCCGTCAAGACGGGGCATATAGACGTCCATGATGACCAGATCAAGGGACTCCCTTTCAAGGATCGCAAGGGCATCTTCTCCGTTACTGCATTTGTGTGTCACGGAAAAGTCACCGCAGCGGTTTACGAACTGTTCATTTATCATGGCGACCATGGGATCGTCTTCCACTATCATGATCTTATACATTCTTTCTCTTTCCTTCCTTGAATTCAAGCCTGAAGGAAGTGCCTTTGCCTTCCTGTGAATCGATATCGATAGTTCCTCCGTACGCTTTTACAAGAGAATATACCTGGTGCAGACCTATGCCTCTTCCGTCTCCCTTGGTTGAAAAACCGTTTTCAAATACGTGCTCCAGATTTTCTGCCTTTATTCCGGGGCCGTTGTCCTCGACCTTTATCTCAAGGTTCCCACCCTTCGAATAGATGCCTACCTTGAGTTCCTTGTCCAGATTTTCAGGCGTGTACTCGCTTCCTTTGCCGTTCATAGCGTCGAAGGCATTATCTATCAGGTTACCCGTTATGGTTACCAGTACGTCGTCCGGTATGTGGACGTCGGTATCCAGTGAGCTTTCCTCATCAAAGGTGAATCTGACGTTAAGTTCCGACGCCCTGGCGTTCTTTCCTATCAGAAGGGCGGCCAGAGCCGGGCAGCTGATGCGCTTCATTATTTTGCTTATGGTCTCCCTCTGGACGATAGTGATGTTCTGGATGTAATTCAGTGCTTCGTCATACATCTCCATCTGGATCAGCCCCATGATAACGTGCAGCTTGTTAGTGAAATCATGATTATTTGCCCTCATGGAGTCCACCAGGAACCTGGTGCCTGCCAGATCCTCGGCAAGGCGCGTATACTCAGTCCTGTCGTGCAGGATCCCTACGGCGCCCACCGCTCTGTTTTCTTCGATTATGGGATGCCTGTCCATGATTATGTCCACGTCGTTATGAAGGTTGACGGGAATGGACACTTCCTTTTCTCCCTTGCCGATGGCTCCGGAAAGCAATCTGGATCCGAGAGACTCCGGGCTGTCATCCTTCCCATCGCCGGCAATCATTTCAGAAGCCGCCTTATTCATGAAGATCACTTCAGAATCCGCATCCACAGCTATGACTCCCTCATCAAGAGATTCCAGGATATCATCTCTTACTTTATACATCGCCGAGAATACGTCTGGCTCAAATCCCATGAGGCTTTCCGTTACCTTCTTCGATATCTTCATGGAGATCAGAAACTCCGCAGCGCTGGCAAGAATGATCATGCCAAGGAAAATAAGCAGTACCTTGAGATTCCTTTCTTTTATGCTGGACATAAGCATCAGAGTCATGACAAAGCCGGATGCCTCACCGTTTTCCCCTTCTATGACTGCGTAGGCTCTTCTCTGGGGGCCCGAGGGTCCTTCTTCATTTACGACGTAACACGCTCCGTTATTGTCGAAATCCGGCATCGTACCATCGTATACCGTACCCATGAGCTCATGGTTGGAGTGATAAAGCCTGACGTTATCCGGTCCGACTATGGATATGACGTCTATATCTTCCATCGATTCCTTGAGCCCATCCAGTTCTTCCGTTATCTCTTCCGGACTCCTTTCGGAATCGCTCAGGATCTGTCCCATCTGAGCCGCCGACTCAGCGGTGTTTCTCAGATTTATGTCCCTTTGGACCGAACCGTCATGGATACTGAAATATATGCCGAAGATACCCAGTATCAGGGCCAGTGATATGACCATGATCAACTGTACTCTGAAATTATATTGCTTTAAAGTGAATCTGCCTTTTTTCACGTGTATCACCTATCGTTATAGTACTCATTTGTTACCGCAATTATATATTAAAAAAGCAATCTTATGGACTTAAAAAAGTAAAAAAAGTGCGAAACTTATAAATTTATTAATTATTC
>CAMPCK010000021.1 GCA_946645735.1 uncultured Clostridia bacterium | reverse complement strand
CCGTGACCTTATAGTAGTCATCATGCTTCTCAATTTCCTTTACCTCAATGATGCCCTCAGGTTCCATTTCCATGACTACGTCATCATTGTCAGAATCCATGCGGGAGATGTAGAAGGAATAGGTATCGCCAAAGAGAACCAGGCCGGCGAATATGGCTATGATTATGATCAGATATGCAATTAAAAGTTTTTTTGCTGAGATTTTCATATGTTTAAAATCCTTTCACACAGAAGATTTTATAATATTTTCATCCCTAAATCAAGAACTCCGCAGGCAATAGTCTGCGGAGCACATAAACAATATTCATGAAACTCAGTCATCATTTCCTTCACGGGTTGCCGCATCATAGATGTCGGTAACTTTTTTGTCAGGCTCTTTGGCTGCAAGAGCTGCAATAATTGCTGCGAGTCCTCCTGCAATGAAGCCGGGTATGATCTCATATATGCCTGTTGATGACAGGAAGGCAAGCCAGAGGCCGTCCACAAGAGCTCCGACAATTACGCCTGCGCAGGCTCCTGCATAATTGAACCTCCTCCAGAAGAGGGACAGAAGTATAGTGGGTCCGAAGGCCGCACCGAAGACTCCCCAGGCATTCTCTACAAGATCCATAATGGCCTGGGCGCCGGAACCCTTGGATGAAGCGATCATGAAGGCGATCACAGCGATAATAACAACTGCAAGTCTTCCTATCCAGAGAACCTCCTTATCGCTTGCTTCCTTTCTCATAAGAGGCTTATACATATCAGAAGTAAAGGAGCTGGATGCCACCAGAAGCTGTGAATCAGCTGTGGAAACGGAGGCCGCCATAATGGCTGCAAGAAGGAAACCTGATATTACAGGCGGGAAGAACTTTCTTGCCATGGCGATGAAAACGGTCTTCTGAGCGCCCTGGGTAAGGAGTTCCTCTCCTACGATCATTCTTGCCTGATAAGCCATGAGACATGCTGCTCCAAGGGAGAGAACGACCCATACAATGGCTATTATGGATGACTTCTTAACCATGGAGGGCTTCTCGATGGACATGAACCTTACTATGATATGGGGCATGCCGAAATATCCGAGACCCCATCCAAGTCCGCTTATAATGTCCTTCCAGCTTGCGGAGAACACTCCTTCTCCGAAGTCGCAGGAAACGACTTCACCGGATGCGTCTGTATATTCATAGACCTGTGAAAGAAGCGAAGTATCCAGGTCCTGAGTTGCTGTTACTATGATTGGAATAGCAAGAAGTGCAATGAGCATGAGTATTCCCTGGAAAAAGTCCGTCCAGCACACTGCCTTGAATCCCCCGAGGAAGGTATATCCCACAATGATCAGGGCGAAGATTATCATGGCTGTTCTCTCGTCGATTCCCGGGAAAAGCGTCGTGAACACTGAAGTGCCTGCTACGAAAGCCGATGCTACATAGACCGTGAAAGCTATGAGGAATATAATGGCGCAGACTATCTGGAGCGTCTTCTTCTCCGTGGCAAATCTGTTGGTCAGGTACTGGGGAATGGTTATGGAATCCCCTGCTGCCTTGGAGAACTGTCTTAAGCGCTTTGCACAGAAAATCCAGTTGGCGGCTGTTCCCAGAGCCAGGCCTATTCCTATCCACATCTGGCCGAAGCCAAAGGCCAGGATGGAACCCGGGAGTCCCATGAGAAGCCAGGCTGACATATCAGATGCCTGGGCCGACATGGCCGTGACCCAGGGGCCCATGGTTCTTCCGCCCAGGAAGTAGTCTTTTTCGTTGCGGTTTCCGCCGTTGAAAAAGAATCCTGTAGCCACAAAGAAAAGAATTACGAAATAAGCTATGAATACGATAATTTCAGCGTTGAACATTGATGTCTTCTCCCTTCTGCACAACAAAAGTGCAGGCTGTAAAATACTATGCTCCTATATTATCATTTAAATAAATAAGAATAAATATCGACTTAATAATAGACTATTTGTTGTATTTTTTGCATGATAATACTAAAAAAGCCTTGATTTTCAAGGCTTTATATATTAGACTGAATTATATATTATATATTATTCAAAAAATAAAATATAACTGCTTCAACTATTACGGTGACTCCTATGAAAAAAACTTCTAAAAACCAGACAAAAAGCCGTATAGTTTCGGCCGCCTGGAAGCTGTTTTACCAGTACGGCTATGACAATACGACCATAGATGATATAGTCGAGGCATCCAATACATCCAAGGGATCATTTTATCATTACTTCGAGTCCAAGGATTCCCTGCTGGGTTCCCTCTCTTATCTTTTTGATGAGAAATATGAGGAACTGCTGGAAACCATGGATCCCGAACTTGACCCCCTGGACAAGCTGATCTACATGAACAGGGAGCTCTTTCTCATGATTGAGAACACGGTTTCAGTTACGCTTCTCTGCAGACTCTTCGCAGCCCAGCTGACGACCAGGGGCGAGAGGCACCTTCTGGAACCCGACAGAACCTATTACAAGCTCCTCCGCCAGATAACCATAGAGGGTCAGCAGAAAGGAATCTTCAGGGATGACCTCAGTATCAATGATATTACGAGAGCCTATGCCATGTTCGAAAGAGGCATGATGTATGACTGGTGCCTCTCAAACGGCAGCTACTCCCTTCTGCAGTACTCGCAGCAGATACTTCCGCTTTTTCTAAGTTCTTTATGTAAATAAATCCCCAATGCAAAAGAGACGGTAACAATACCGTCTCTTTTCCTGTTTTAATTAATTTGTCCTATTTCATTCTTCCGTAGACGCCGCCGTTCTTAAGGCTTACTCCCTTAAGGAGAGCCATCTCTTCAACAGTAACCATCTGGAATCCCTTTTTCTTAAGTTCAGGGATTATTTTTTTGGAAGCATTTGCGGTCTGTTTATACAGGTCATGCATGAGAACTATGTCTCCGTCCCTGGCGTTCTTAATGACAGCCTTGTAGGTTTTGTTCGCATTTCTCGTCTTCCAGTCAAGAGTATCTATGGACCAGAGAACAATGGGCATTCCCACAGTGCTCTTAACCTTCTTGGTGGCAACTCCGTAGGGAGTCCTCATGATTCTTGGAGTCTCTCCTGTAACCGCCTTTATTTTTTTATTCGTGTTGTTTACCTGCTTCCGGATCTTGGATTTCTTCATTCTGGAAAGGTCAGGATGTGACCAGGAGTGATTGCCGATCTGGTTTCCCTGATCATAATTCTGCTTCAGAATCTTTTTGTATGAGTTCACTCTGTTTCCCACAACGAAGAAAGTACCTTTGGCACCGTTGTCCTTAAGCGCCTTCATAATGGTCTTCGTGTACGGTGAAGGACCGTCGTCCCAGGTAAGGCAGATAGCTTTCTTATCTCCGTATACAGTTCTCACAAGACGGCCCTTCTTATCAAAGGTATATACGTTTTTACCGATCTTGTGAAGTCCGGTGTACATCTTGCCGGATTCAGAACCGAAGTAATACTGGCTTCCGTCGATTTTCTGGAATCCCTTCAGCATATATCCTGTATCTTTTGCAAAATAATATGTGCTGCCGCTTATAGTCCTGAAACCGGTAACCTTGTTTCCGCCTGCATAGTAGACCCTATGTCCGTTCTCCATATCAAAGCCGTCCTGATGGACAGGCTGAGGAACGGGAGTCTCCTGAACTGCAGTATCCTGAGATACGGTCTCCCCCTCTGTTTCAGCAAATGCCATGCCGCAGTACATGGTTGTAAACGCCAGAATACATGCCAGCGCTGCAGCAAGCAATCTTTCCCTTCTTCTCTTCATTTCAAGTCCCCCCTCTTTTGATTTTATTTAAGTCCGTTTCTGATTCTGTCCTCTGCGAAACGCTGTGCGATGACGCCTTCAGGCTCACCTGTGGATTTGGATTCCTCAAGGATGTTGTAAACAGTGTTATAGATGTTATGAACCTGCTTGAGAACGTTTTCCTTGTCATAGGTGGTGAATGCTTCCTGACCTGCGTTGATAACGCCGCCTGCATTGATGATGAAGTCAGGTGCGTAAGCGATTCCCCTCTTCTTCAGCTCAAGTCCGCATTCTTCATCATAGATCTGATTGTTGGCAGCACCTGCAACAGCTTTGCACTTAAGCTGAGGAATGGTATCCTTGTTGAGGATAGCACCGAGAGCATTAGGTGAGAAAATGTCGCAGTCTACGCTGTAGATCTCTTCTGAACCGACTACCTTTGCTCCGAGTTCGTTTACTGCCTTTTCAAGCATAGCCTTATTGGAGTTATTGCATACGATGAGGTTTACTCCTGCGTTGTGAAGTCTCTCAGCAAGGTCATATCCTACCTTTCCGAGACCCTGTACTGCGATGGTCATTCCATCCAGATTGTCGGATCCGAAAACGGATTTTGCCGTAGCCTTGATTCCGTCAAAGCAGCCGATGGCTGTGAAAGGTGAAGGATCTCCGCTTACATCAGCGCGTCCTACAACATAGTTTGTCTTTCTCAGCATGATATCTGCATCGTGAGTATCTGTATTTACGTCCTCAGCTGTCAGATATCTTCCCTGAAGGCTCTCTACACACTCTGCATATGCTTCGAAGAGAGCATCAGATTTCTGTGAAGGATCAGCAATGATTACACCCTTGCCGCCTCCGATGGGAAGACCGGCAGCAGCATTCTTGAAGCTCATGCCCCTTGAAAGGCGAAGTACATCAAAGAGTGCAGCCTCCTCGCTCTTATATGGCCAAAGGCGGCAGCCGCCCAGAGCAGGTCCGAGTTTAGTGCTGTGGATGCCGATAATACATTTAAGTCCTGCCTTCTCATTGTTAAAGAAAGCTACTTCTTCATGCCCGTATACGCGAATGAGTTCAAGGGTGTTCATAGTTTTTCCTCCTGTTAAAATAATCTTGTATCAATAACGTTCATTTTTGGTTATTTCATCTACACCCATATATTTCTTCAGGGCCTCAGGAATCTTTACTGATCCGTCTGCCTGCTGATAGTTTTCCAGAATAGCCGCAGTTGTACGGCCTACAGCAAGGCCTGATCCATTCAGTGTGTGAACGAATTCGGGCTTTCCGCCTTCAGCTCTTCTGAATCTGATGTTGGCGCGTCTTGCCTGGAAATCAAGGAAATTGGAGCAGGATGAGATCTCTACGTATCTGCCGTAGGAAGGCATCCAGACTTCAATATCATAGGTGCAGGCTGATGAGAATCCCAGATCTCCTGTGGAGAGTCTTACAACTCTGTAAGGGATCTCCAGGGTCTTGAGAACAGCCTCTGCATCAGCGGTAAGTGCGTCCAGTTCGTCCCAGGAATCTTCAGGTTTAACAAACTTTACGAGCTCTACCTTATTGAACTGATGCTGTCTGATGAGGCCTCTGGTGTCTCTTCCGGCAGAACCGGCTTCAGCTCTGAAGCATGGTGTATATGCTGTATAGTGAATAGGAAGAGCATCCTCGGGGATGATCTCCTGTCCAAGCATGTTGGTTACGGGAACCTCAGCTGTGGGGATCAGGAAGAAGTCCTTCTGAGGGATATAGAACATATCCTCTTCAAACTTGGGAAGCTGTCCTGTTCCTGTCATGGCCGTACGGTTTACCATGAAAGGAGGAAGGATCTCCATGTAGTCCTGATCGATGGTATGAAGGTCAAGCATGAAATTGGCAACTGCCCTTTCAAGTCTTGCGCCGAGTCCCTTGTAGATGGTGAACCTGGTTCCTGCAATCTTGCCTGCTCTCTCCCAGTCAAGGATATTCAGGTCAGCGCCGATATCCCAGTGGGCCTTGGGCTCAAAATCAAAGGAAGTGGGTTCCATGAATTTTCTTACTTCAACGTTATCTGAATCGTCTTCCCCGGTCTGTACGAAATCTGCTGGGATGTTGGGGATGTTGAGAAGACACTCTCTCAATTCTGCTTCGACCTGAGTTACCTGCTGGTCAAGCTCCTTGATCTTTCCTGAAAGCTCCTTCATTTCAGCCATGATCTGAGTTGTGTCCTCTCCCGCTTTCTTCATTTTGGGGATCTCTTTGGATACAGTGTTCTGTCTGTTCTTCATGGCTTCAACTTCTCCGAGAAGCGCTCTTCTCTTATCATCAAGGGGAAGTGCATTCTCTATGCCGAAGCTGCCTTTTGTACGTCTTTCCACACCGGCTTTGCAGCCTTCATAATCCTCTCTTATCCTTTTGATGTCTAACATTGAACAATTTCCTTCTTTCTATTAAAACAAATTTCTTTTGTATGCCGAATACTTTTTCTTGAGCATTTCAACGCTTGTCTGGATCTCAACCTGGAGTTCCGATGCAAGATCATAATCCTTGCTGTCAAGGGCTTCCCTTGCTCTTGTGAGCAGGCATCTTGATGTCATGGAGTCCTTGGCAATGTGGAATCTCAGACGATTTATATCCTCCCACTGAGCCTCATCAAAATCCGTGGCATCAACGCCGTGGGCCTTGACGCATTCCTTTACGTCATCCATGGCATTGGGGATGTTTCTGAAATGATATTCAGTAGCCCACTCGTTAAGGATGTAGGTCCTGTATGAATCAAGGGTCTGTTCATCCATGATTCCGGATGTAACCGCCTTAACCTTTTCAGGATAGAGATCAAAGCTCTTCAGGTTCTCCCATACGGTCCTAGGAGGATTGCCGAAAAGTCTTGCTCTCTCTTCAGAAGTGTAGTCCTCGAAAACGTTCTTTTCTGATCTGTATTCTCTCTCGGTCTCAAGGTAGAAGTCCTCTTCACCGCTTGCCTTGGAAATGGAAGCCTCAAGCTCCTTCGGCGTTTTACCGGATTCCACTGCAGCCTTGATTCCGTCCAGCATGGCCATGTAACCGGTAGCAAGCACCAGATAAGTGTTGCTCTTCGGGTTAGGAGATCTCAGCTCAAACCTTGTTGCCTTGGGATTCATGCCGTCCCTTACAAGACCTATTAAGATAGTTCTGTTTCTGGAAGGCTCCTTGGGGCTGTGGCCAAGGGATGTAACTATACACACAGGGGCTTCATAGCCCGGCTTAAGTCTCTTGAAAGAGTTTGTGGTTGAACTGATGAAGGGGTTCATGGCTTCATAGTTCTTAAGAATTCCCATGAGCGCGCCATATCCTATAGGATTCAGGAAATCTTCGGTCATATCTTCAGTATTGAAGAGATTGATGATACTTCCGTCTTTCAGTCTGGCGCATACTCCGAGATGGGTATGTTCACCGGAACCTGCAACACCCTCAACCGGCTTGGCCTTGAAGGTCGTGTTGAGTCCGAAGGCATTGAACACATCTCTTACAATATACTTGACCAGCTTCTCGTTGTCCGCTGCCTGCATGGGGGAAGAAAACTTCCAGTCTATCTCCAGCTGCTCCATGATATGGTCCATGCGTCCTGAGGATGTAAGCTTGGACTTTACTCCGCCTACCTCTTTATGTCCCATTTCCATATCCAGTCCATAGCAGTCGAGAAGTTCAATGGTCTTCTCAAGTGCAGTCCTTACAGGGCCGTAGGTCCTCTTCCAGTACTGCTCCTTGAGTTCCTGAGAAGTGGACAGTTCTTCTCTGTCCGCCTTGTCATCAGGAGTACGAACCCAGAATTCAAGTTCCGTAGCGCTGGTAAGCACGATCTCCTCTATATCATCAGGGCTGCTTACTCCTCCGATGTAATCCGTTACACCGGGATGATCCTTGATTTCCTTAAGAATATCAGTCTTGAACTTTTCAAGGGAGTCCCTGAGTATGGCTCTTGCGCCTACTGCCTTGGAATCGTTATGGATGAGTATGCTGGGAATTCTCAGGGTTCCTACGGGAAGTCCTGTAAATACATCAATATTGCTGAAGTTGTAATCAACGAACCAGTTTACATCCAGGTCCGGTATCATATCGACCTTAGCGTTGTTTAATACTGCAATTTTGGGCAAATTAACGCTGGAACCGTCAGTCTGGACACCGTGGGTCAGCATTTTTTCTATATCCTCAATAAAGAGTTTGACGGGAATTCTTTCATCTGTGTCATTTCCCGCAATATCAACTCCTGCAAAGGATACAAAGTGCACTTCCGGGTGTTCCTTAAGCAGTTCTATGATGCTTTCCTTATCATGTTTATCGCCAGGTATGGTAAACAGCATTTTATCTGTTCTCAGTTCCAGCATTTTTCCCTCCATAGTTAAAACTTAGTAATTATTGCTTAGCCGGCAAGCTGGTTGAGGTAATCTTCCAGCTGATCGAGATAGTTTCCATAAGCAGCCCAGTTGCCCTCCTGCTGTGCTTCCTGAGCCTTGTTGAAGGCTTCCTGAGCTTTTGCAATGAGTTCTGCCTGAGTCATAGCTTCAGATTCGCTTCCCTCTTCATTATCTCCGTTATCAATTACACTGCTGTTATCCGGTGTAACGTTGGCATCTGCATTAATGTCATATCCGAAGAGGCTTATGATACAGTCTGCAAGGGTCTCGCCATAAGCGATCTGATCCTTGTAAACCATGATTATACGCTTAACCTCAGGGATGGATGAATTCTGAGCTTCCAGATATACGGGCTCTACATAGAGTACAGATGTATTGATAGGAATTACAAACAGGTTTCCTCTTCTGTAGGTTGTGCCGCTGGAATTCCAAAGGGTGAATTCCTTGGAGATCTCAGTGTTCTGGTCGATCTGTGCTTCGATCTGCTCAGTACCGTAAACAGTCTTTGACTTAGGGAACTGATAGAGTACCAGTTCGCCGTAGTTCTCACCGTCATTTCTTGCAATGAGAAGCGCCGTCATGTTCTGCTTGGATCTCGGTGTATAAGGTACGGAATTGAAGAACTCTGCCTTGGATTCACCGGGAAGCTTGGCGATATAGTAGTTGGGGATGATCTGCTGCTTCTCTGTGCCGTAGATCTCATTTGCGATATCCCAAAGGTCCTCAGACTGATAGAAAACATTTACGTCTTCCATGTGGTACTTGCCGTATACTGCAGCCTGAATGGTGAAGAGCGTATTGGCATATCTTAAGTGCGCCCTCAAGCCTTCAGGCATCTGGTCCAGACTCTTGAAGAGTGTAGGATAGATCTTGGCATATGTCTGCGCGATGGGATCATTCTCATCTATTACGTAGTAGTTGGTATCACCATTATATGCGTCGATAACAACCTTGACTGAATTTCTGATATAGTTTACATTGCTCTCTTCGTTGTAGGGCTCTGAATAAGGATAAAGGTTTGATACTGTGTAAGCATCGATTATCCAGTAGAGCTTGCCGTCAACAGTAACCATATAGGGATCATTTTCGTAGCTGAGATAAGGCATGATGGTCTTTACTCTCTCCACTACGTTTCTGTTGATGATGATCT
>CAMPCK010000020.1 GCA_946645735.1 uncultured Clostridia bacterium | reverse complement strand
CACAATGACCAAGTTAACAGACGAAGAATATGAGAAGGTACTCGAAGAGAGAGAAGAAGAGAGACAGCAGGCTCTGAAAGCTTTGGAAGCATAATAATAAGTGCCTCCTTAAATAAATAAGCTTTAGTTAAATAAAGAGTGTATAAGCCCGGGGCGACCCGGGCTTATGCATTATGTGTATGTTAGGATTCTGCAAAGATTGGTCAAAACCTATGGCTAAGATTATCTGAAAGGGATATAATCAAGGCATGTTCAGGGTAATAGAATTCGTGTACATACTCTCCATGTTCATATGTGTAGCGGCTTTTTCTGTACATATGACGGTGAGATATAAGAATATTCCTTCCGTAAGCAGACTGGCAAAGCAGGGGAGCACTACGGCATTTCTTTTTATCGTACTTATTACAGACCTCTGTGATTTCCTCATTATCTATTCCAAAAGACTGAACGCAGGGGCAGATGTCAGCTTCCTCTATGTACTGGAGAACATTCTGGAGGTCATACTGATCTATACGGTGATCCTTATGGAAAAGGACTATTTCAGGACAAAAATGCCCAGGGCTCTGGAGACCCTGTTCGGCATGATTTGTCTTGTTCTCATATATTTCGACGGAATTATGGACTGGGATGCCGTGAAGGGTGAAGAAAAATATTTCTGGCTCATGATACTCATAAATGCGATTCCCATAGGCGCTCTCGCCGTCTGCACCGTCATGTTCCGGAAGCGGGCAGAAGCATCTGTGGACTATAAGCCTACGAGTATCTATCTCATAGGCTTCAATGTGTTCTGCCTCTTCATCTGCATAATCTGCACCATGGCAAACGCTGACCGGCAGACCAGACATCAGTTCGTTGAAAACTCCACGGAGATATACCAGGTCATCTGGCTTATGTTCAACATATTTATCTTCGCCTTTGTATGGAGAACCATCAACACTCAGGATCAGGCCGAATGGAAAAAGAGACCTTCCCTTGAGGAGAGAATAGAAGCTTTGGGGGAAGAAAAAGGTCTGTCCCAAAGAGAGAGGGAGATCGCAGGCCTTTTATGCATGGGAAAGAACAACAAAGAGATCGCACAGGAACTCTACCTTTCATCAAACACGGTAAAGGTCCATCTGTCCAACCTCTATCACAAGATCGGCGCAGCCAACAGGGTACAGGCTGTAAGCATACTGAACGGAGATACTCCTCTTGACGCATCTGATGAGGATAATATGATACTTTAGTGAAAACCCCTTCGTGTTCCTTGACCGAAGGGTCGTTTTTTAGTATAATATATCGGTAATAATTTTAGCTTTTTGGAGGATAACCCATGAGGTTTTTAACTGTAGTAACAGGTATACTATTCATCATAGGAGGCGTCTATATCGTAGCCATGGAGGGAATTACTTTCCTTTCTGTCGCCTTTCTTGTAGGAGTGCTGTTCATGGTGGCCGGAACTGTGGAAGTTCTTTCTCACTCTGCACACAGAGGAGAAGGAGAGGAAGGAACATGGATCCTTATCGACGGACTTACGACCTTTGCCTTAGGCGCACTGATCCTTCTCGATAAGATCTCCGCAGATATCGTAGTTCCTCAGGTACTCGGACTCTGGGTACTTATCACAGGTATAAGAAACGTAGTAAGAGCCTGGGAACACCTGGATGTGAGAAACAGCTTCTTCTATGACCATCTTCTGGTAGGTATTCTGAACATACTGGTAGGCCTTTATGTATTCTTTGATGCAGATATTTTCCATCTTACAGCTATTACCCTCGTAGGTATGTGTATCGTAGTTCAGGGAATCAACCTGGCAAACGTAGGTCTTACCATCAGGATCTTAAAGCCCGATGTAATAAAGACCAAGGAAGAGATGCTTACGGATGCTGCTAACAAGGCAAGAGAAGCCCAGATCGCTGCACGTGAGGCTCTGGAAGCCGCCAAGGCTGCCCAGACAGAGTTCAGGGAAGTAGCCCTTACTCCTGCTGAAATGATAGACAAGACTCTTGTGCCGAATCCCGCAAAGAACACTGAGAATCCTATGAAGGGACTGTCCGAGAAGATGTAGATCCCGGAGGTGGATAGACATGATGAAAGACGAATATGATGTTGTAATAATAGGCGGCGGAGCATCAGGAATGACAGCCGCCATTACTCTTAAAAGGGAGTGCCCCGACTGGGATATTGCTGTCTTTGAGAAGAAGGATGTTTTCCTTAAAAAGGTTTCCCAGACGGGAAACGGCAAGTGCAATATCTCAAACCTGAACTGTGATGATCTCGATGTGGTAAAGGAATTCCTCGGAAGCATCGGCATCAGTTTAAGAGCGGACAGCGAGGGAAGGCTCTATCCCTATTCAGAGGACGCCAAGGATGTTTCAAGGCTTCTTATCAGATCCTGTGAAGCATCCGGTGTTGAATTGTATTCGGAAGCCATAGTTACCAGACTGGAAGCTATACCCTTTGAGCTGAACCCAAGGGGCGGCTTCCATATTTTTGTTGAAGAGGATGACAGGGCCGTCTATGCGGAGAACGTGGTTCTGGCTACGGGAGGTAAATCCTATGCCAATTACGGAACATCAGGCGACGGATATATCTTTGCCAGAAGGCTCGGACATCAGGTAAATAAACTTACACCGGCCCTGACCGCCGTGGAAGTTCAGGATAATATCAAGAGCCTTAAAGGCGTAAGAGCCAAGGCCAAGGCATATCTTCTAAGAGGAAACGAGCAGATATATGCTGAGGAGGGAGAAGTCCAGTTCAGGGAGGATGCTGTTTCAGGCATATGCATTATGAATATGTCGAGATTCATCAAGGCTTTACCAGGAGAATCTCCCGAGGACAGCTTCAAGCATTATGAGATCAGACTGGATCTTACTCCGGATTTCACATCATCAGAAATAAGGGATGTGATCCTCAGAAGACTCAGCATGCCGGGATATGATGATATGTATGCCCTTAAATCTCTCGTAAGGGAGGATCTGGCAGCCTTCATAATAAGGAAGGAGAAGGTCTTCTTCTCCAGGTGGGCAGGACAGGAGATCTCAAAGGAGGAAGTAGCGGACTTCATCGCCGATGAGCTTTCGGACTTCAGACTTAAGGTAAAGGGCCTCAAGGGCTGGAATGAAGCTCAGGTAACCTCAGGAGGCGTGGAGCTTTCAGAGGTCGATGAGAATACCATGGAATCCAAGGTGGTTCCCGGTCTCTTCATTACAGGAGAGACTCTGGACTATGACGGGCCCTGCGGAGGATACAATCTTCACAACGCCTGGCTTACGGGTATCAAGGCAGGAAAGGGCCTTGCGAGATAAGAGAAATGATAATCAATCAGATAAAGCTTAAACCAGGGGAGAGCAAAGATCATCTCCCCTTAAAAATACAAAAAAAGACCGGAAAAAAGGTAAGAAACTGGAGGATACTCAGGGAATCCATCGATGCCAGAAACAAAGGCGACATCAGACTGGTATATTCTGTTGAATATAACTATGATCCGTCGGAGAAGCCGGAATTCGTGATTCCTGAAGCCGTATCGGACAGAAGCCCCGCTGTAATAGGCTTCGGGCCCTGCGGTATATTCTGCGCCCTGGTCCTTGCAAGAGCAGGACTTAAGCCTATGGTTTTTGAGAGAGGCATGGACGTGGATACCAGGACTGAACAGGTGGACAGATTCTGGAAGGAAGGGATCCTTGACACGGAATCCAACGTCCAGTTCGGAGAGGGCGGAGCAGGAGCCTTCTCAGACGGTAAGCTCACCACGGGCATCAAGGACCCGGCAGTAGCTTTCGTCCTTAATGAACTGGCTTCCCACGGAGGCCCCGGGGAGATTCTGTATAAGGCAAGGCCTCATATCGGGACCGACGTTTTAAAGACCGTTGTAAAAAACATCCGTGAAGAGATCATATCTCTCGGAGGGAAGGTCATCTTCGGAGCAAGAGTTACGGGAATCAGCACGGAAGGAGGACGCGTAAGGGGACTCACTTACCTTAAAGACGGAGAAGAGAAGAAAGTTTCAGCTGACAGTGTGGTTCTTGCCATCGGTCACAGCTCAAGAGACACCTTTAAAATCTTAAGAGACATGGGAATCGGCATGACTCAGAAGCAGTTTTCCATGGGAATCAGGATCGAGCATCCCCAGGAACTCATAGATATCGCACAGTACGGGAAACCCGGAAAGGAACTGGGGCTTCCGCCGGCAGACTATAAGCTTAGCATGAGAACCGGTGAGGGAAGAGGAGTCTATACCTTCTGCATGTGTCCCGGAGGAAAGGTCATCTGCGCATCCTCTGAAGAGGGAATGACCGTAACTAACGGCATGAGCTATCATGCGAGAAATTCCGGTTTCGCAAACTCTGCGGTCCTGGTTGACGTAAGGACCGAAGACTTCGGAACTGATGATGTTCTCGGCGGAATGTACCTTCAGCAAAAATATGAGAGGATCGCCTTCGAAAGAGGCGGAGGATACAGGCTCCCCAAGGCTTACTGGAAGGAAGTGAGGGAAGGATCTGCTCCTCAGGTTACCGATTGCCTGCCTGACTTTGTCTGCGGATCCCTTAAGGAAGCCATGCCGGAATTCGGAAAGCGCATAAGAGGTTTCGACGGGGATGAAGCGGTATGCTATGCTGTGGAAGCGAGGAGTTCCTCTCCCGTAAGGATCGTCCGTGACGAGAACCGTCAGGGATATTTGGGAGAAGAGACACTCATTGGTTTCTATCCTTCAGGAGAAGGCGCAGGCTATGCCGGAGGAATCGTTTCAGCCGCAGTGGACGGCATCAGAACTGCCCTTAAAATAATAGATTCACTTAAAAAATAAAAATATTCACAAAATGGCATAAATAGAATATAATATAAACAGATGTATACGGAAAAGATCTGTCAGAAAGGAGATAACAGATATGGCAGGAGCATTAGATTTAATCAATTTATTGGGCGGACTTTCTTCTGCAAAGGATTCCGTCAGCGCTCTCAGCGGCAAGTCCTCAGCTACAGAGGATCAGGTAACACAGGCTTTGCTTTCAGCTCTTCCCTCAATGCTTGGCAAGATGCAGACCAATGCTCAGACTAAAGAAGGAGCAGACAGTCTCTTAAAAGCCCTTGACCAGCATGATTTAAGCGATGCTGATATAGTTAAACTCATCAAGACTGCTGATATGGAAGACGGAATCAAGATTCTTAACCATATCTACGGCGATGAGAAAAAGACTGCAAAGGCTCAGGAAGAAGTTGCCAAGAAGGCAGGCATAGACGCCAAGCAGGTTGCCAAGATCATGGCAGCAGCAGCCCCGGCTCTTCTTACAGTTCTTGCAACCACCAACAAGAAGGCAAACAAGACAAAGACCGTTTCCAATTCTGACGGTTTAGCTGATCTTCTCGGCGGAGTGCTTTCACTTGCCGGCGGTTCAAAGAAGAGCAGCGGATTTGACCTGGGATCCCTCTTAGGAGCAGCAATGGGCGGAAATTCAAAGAAGGATGACGGCCTCGATGTAGGAGATATCTTAGGAGCTCTTCTCAAATAACTGAATAGTTAAGATGAACGGGGCAGAACCTCTGCCCCGGTTTTGTTTGTAAAGGAAAAAATATGAAAAAGTTTATAGCATTGATATTGTCTTTAATTCTCGTCATGACATTTTTTGCATCCTGCGGAGATGCGCCTGAAGAGCAGGCGGCGCCAGAAAATGAAACTCAGGAGCAGGCTGAACCCATGGATCCGGTTCATTGCGAGATAACCATAAAGGACTACGGCACTGTCAAGCTGGAACTCGACCCCAATGTTGCACCCATAACCGTAGAGAACTTCGTTGGTCTTGTAAATGACGGCTTCTATACAGGCCTTAAGCTCCACAGGATCATAAAGGGCTTCATGATCCAGGGAGGAGCAAATCCTGCGGTTGAGCTTGATCCAATTGTTGGGGAGTTCAGCTCAAACGGCCATGCCAATACCATTTCCCATGAGGAAGGAGTTATTTCCATGGCAAGGACACCGGATTACAACAGCGCAACCTCACAGTTCTTCATAACCGTTGGGGACGCCACCTTCCTTGACGGCGACTATGCAGCTTTCGGTCACGTGACAGAAGGACTTGACATATGCAAAAAAATCGCTTCAGATGCCAAACCCATTGATGACAACGGGACCATCCCGGAGGATGAACAGCCCATCATAGAATCCATAGTGATCACAGACTGAAGACAATAAAAAAAGCACGGCCATTTAAGACCGTGCCTTTAATATTTTTTGCACTTATTTCATAAGGACCTCTCCCGTCATCTCTTCAGGAATCTCAAGTCCCATGAGATAGAGAAGGGTGGGAGCCAGATCCGCCAGCTTGCCGTTTCCTGAAAGGCCGTATTCGTTGAATTCGTGACCCTTGTCAGGAGATACGTAGCAGAGGGGAACGGGGTTTGTGGTATGGGCTGTGAAGGGATTTCCTTCAGCATCCAGCATCATGTCGGAATTGCCGTGATCAGCGGTTATGAGAAGCTGGCCGCCGACCTCATTTATGGCATCAACGATCTCCTTAACGCAGCCGTTAAGAGTTTCAACGGCCTTTACAGCTGCCTCCATAACTCCGGTGTGTCCTACCATATCGGAGTTTGCGAAGTTCAGAATTATGAGATCGTATTTGGATGAACCGTCTTCACGGCGGGCTTTGATCTCTTCGATAACTCTTGCCTTGACTTCGGGTGCGCTCATTTCGGGCTGAAGGTCATAGGTTGCTACCTTTGGTGAAGGGATGAGGACTCTGTCTTCTCCTGGGTTGGGCTCTTCGACTCCTCCGTTAAAGAAGAATGTCACGTGAGCGTACTTCTCAGTCTCTGCGATCCTGAGCTGCTTTAAGCCCAGGGATGAGATATATTCTCCCAGAGTGTTTTCGATCCTTTTGGGAGGGAAGGCTATCTCAACGTTGGGCATTTCTGCATCGTACTGAGTCATGCAGACATATACCAGATCTTTGATCACGGTTTTTCTTGTGAATCCTCCCATGCCGCCTTCTTCAGCGGGTTTCTCGAAGTCGGGATCCACAAAGGCTCTGGTGAGCTCTCTTGCTCTGTCAGGCCTGAAATTGCAGAAGATTATGGAGTCTCCGTCCTTGACCCAGGCATCCTTGCAGGTCATGGCGGGAAGGATGAACTCGTCAGTGATATCAACGTCATAGGAAGCCTGCACCAGGTTCATGGCGTTTGAGCCGGGAGTCCAGGCCACTATTCCGGGAACTGTCAGGGTGTCATAGGCTTTCTCTACGCGGTCCCATCTCTTGTCGCGGTCCATGGCATAATATCTTCCGGAAACCATGCCCACATGTCCCAGCTGAAGCTTGGCCATGTAGTTTTCGATTTCGTGGATGTAGTTTATGCCTGAAGTGGGAGGAACGTCTCTTCCGTCCATGAAGCAGTGGACGTAGAGATTGGGCACTCCCTTGGCCTTGGCCATGGCAATGGCAGCCTTGATGTGATCGATATGGCTGTGAACTCCGCCGTCCGACATGAGGCCGAAGAGGTGAAGGGCCTGCTCCGGATTATTTTTTGCATTTTCTATAACGTGGTCCATGGCGTGGTTGAGGGCTTCGTTCTTGAAGAAGCGTCCGTCCTTTGTTGCCATGGTGATATTGGTGAGCTCCTGATATACGATTCTTCCGGCCCCTATGTTCAGATGACCTACTTCAGAGTTTCCCATCTGTCCGTCAGGGAGACCTACGTACTCTCCTGAAGCGTTGATGGAAGTGAAGGGATAGTCACTGAAGATCCTGTCGATGTCGGGTGTCTTTGCCTGCTTTATGGCATTTCCGTATTCTTCGGGGTTAAGGCCGAAGCCGTCGAGAATCATGAGCATGGTTGGTGTTTTCATAATATATCTCCGATCTATTCATAGAATATATTCATACTAAGTGAGATTATACCACAAAAAACCTCCTTTCAAAAGCCCGCAAATAATGTATAATATTAACATGATGAAATGGACAGACGAACAATACAAAGCCATATCTGACAGAGGAAGAAACCTCATGGTGGCGGCAGCTGCCGGATCCGGCAAGACTGCGGTCCTTGTTGAAAGGATAAAGACCCTTATCCTTAAGGACGGCTGCCCCATAGACAGGATGCTGGTGGTGACCTTCACCAACGCAGCAGCCTCTGAAATGAAGGCAAAAATAGAAAAAGCCATAAGAGAAGAAATAGACAGGCTGAGCAAAGATCCCGGTCAGGAGAGCAGGGACAGTATTTCTGTGCTCAAAAGACAGCTGGACCTGCTTCCCATGGCAAACATCAGCACCTTCCTTTCCTTTGCCATGGAAGTGGTGAAGAAATTCTTCTATGTGACGGGGGCTGAGCCCAACTTCAGGATCCTGGATGACACGGGAAGGACAATCCTTGAAGACCAGGCCATGGATCAGATGATGGCATCGAGATATGAAGAGGGAAGTGAGGCTTTCTATGATTTTCTGAACAAGTTCGGCGGAGACAGAAGCGACGACAAGGTCAGAAACATGGTGAGCTCCCTGAGTGTCAGAATGGAGTCTCTTCCATTTCCCGAGAAGTGGCTTGAAGAGAAGACCGAAGAATTATCCATGGGACGCAAGGAGTTTTCCGAAAGTGAAGCCATGGTATTCCTCTATGATGAAGTCGGAAGCACTCTCAAGAAGTGCAGGGACCTTCTTAAGGACAACCTTGAACTTACAGAGAAGGCAGGCATGACGGGAGGAAGGCTTTTCGCCCTGGGGGACTATGAAGCTGTGGATTCTCTCATGGAAGACCTGGAGTCCAGGGACTTTGACAAGGTGAGCAGCGCTCTGTCCTCCTTCGGCTTTGATAAGATGAACAAAAAAGCCTTTTCCGCTGACAGCAATCCGGGGGCTGATCCGGCTGTCCTTGAAGATATAAGGCTGACTATAGATTCCGGAAGAAAGAGCGTGAGAGAGGCTGTTAAGGGCCTCAGAGAAGGTTTTTTCTCAGAGCCTCTGGGCCAGTATCTCGATGAGATAAGGGAGACCTATGAGGATGCCCTCATGCTTAAGAGCCTTACGGAAGAGTACAGGGATATCTATTCCGGACTTAAGAAGGAAAAGGGATTCATGGACTTCAGCGATCTGGAGCATACGGCCTTCGAGATCCTGAGAAATGAAGAGGTAAGCGCCTTTTACAAAAACAGGTTCAGATATATTTTTGTGGATGAGTATCAGGATTCCAACTTCCTTCAGGAAGCCCTCATCCAGAGGATCGCAGGCGTAAACAATCTCTTTACGGTAGGAGACGTTAAGCAGA
>CAMPCK010000019.1 GCA_946645735.1 uncultured Clostridia bacterium | reverse complement strand
CGGAGGACTTACTTCTAAAGCACGCCATGCTCACAGCCTACTCTTCTTCAGCTGCTTACGTGGATCCCTTTGCCCGTGCCTGGCCTGGATTTGCAACCACAGACCCGGATCGCTTTTTCTTTATTATATCACCTGCGCAGTAAACTATCAAGTGACAGTTGTATAAAACAATTTTCACATAATCTTTTCACACTAAATATTGTATGAAATATTTTCCTGAGTTATACTTCACTTAAGGATGTACGGGATAGAAAGGAACCCTTATGTATTACCTTTCAGGAACCTCACGCATCCATATTTTTTTGGAAAAGATCCTCCAGCTACTCTTCCCCATGGGGACCTACTGCATCTGCTGCGGAAAATACATCGATCTTACCAGGCCCTACTGTCTGTGCGACCAGTGCATGGCAGCCATAAACTGGGGTCACATCACCATAGATCTCGAAGAAGAACGCAGGCACAGCGGAAGGACCGGATATCTTGACTCAGTCATGAGCTGCATGGTCTACGGCCTCCATTCCAAAAGACTTATTTTCGATCTCAAATACAACAAAAAAACTTTCATGGCGAGACCTATTTCCATGATTATGGAGGACAGGCTCACATCTGATGAGGAAGCCATGAAAATACTGTCTTCCATTGATTTCATCGTCCCCGTTCCCATACATTCAAGCAAAAGAAAAAAGCGCGGCTTCAATCAGGCCGCACTCATATCTCAGGAGCTGACTCTTCGCTTAAATGCCCGTCATGGGCTTAAGATAAGGCACCTCCCCGGCTGTCTCAGAAGAAAGATACCGACCCACGCCCAGAGAAGTGTGTCCGGTGAGGAGCGCTTCTCCAACCTCGAGGGAGCCTTTCTTCTTGATCCCGCATATGCCTCCCGCATAAGGGATGCCTCCGTTCTCATCGTTGACGATATCCTGACAACAGGAGCCACCGCCGACAGATGCGCAAGGCTTCTCAAGGAGGCAGGCGCAAAAGAAGTCCATTTCATCTGCCTTGCCACGGGAAACTATTATCTCAGAGGTTCCTTCAGAAGCCGCGACGACGAAGAGTTTCTCAAGGATCTCTGACGATCTATACCCGGTTATACAGGCTCATAAGTCTGTCCTTAAGGCCGGAGAGCCTTTCGCTTGAGCGGTCGTTATCCACCATGGCGTTGAGATAGTCCGGATTTCCCACCAGAATGACCTTGTTCTTCCCCCTGGTTATTGCCGTGTATATGAGAGACCTGGTGGCAAGGACCGGCGGGAACCAGGATACCGGAATTATAACTACAGGATACTCGCTTCCCTGGCTCTTATGGACTGTAACGCAGAAAGCCTGTTCAAGCTCATCCAGCTTAGTGTATTCGTAGAGGGCGAATCTCCTGCCATAGGTCTTTCCGAAGCGGTCATCATCGAAGACCACGGTCATGGTCTTGGCTTCCTTGTCTATTCCGAATACCGTGCCGATCTCACCGTTAAATATTCCTTTGCCGTCTTCTCTTTCATATCCGGGATCCTTACCGTCTCCTCCGTAGATATCATGGCGCTCTCTCTTGAAGCCCAGCTGATAATCGTTTTTTATCTGCATGACCCGGTCCCCTTCCCTGAAGACCTTCTTTCCGAATTTGAGCTCCACCTTGTCATCTTCAGGCGGATTGAAAACTTCCTGAAGACTTGTGTTCATCTCAAGAGCCCCCAGGATGCCCTTCTTAGTGGGAGTCAGCACCTGAACGGTCTCCGGATCATAATTCTTTACTATTTCACATATCTTGTCCCTGATGTCTCTCTGGCTGTCAAGTCTGTAGAGCGTCATGTCACTGTCATCAGCATTAAAAACAGGATAATCCCCGTGATTGATCCTGTGAGCGTTGAGAACTATGCTGCTCTCGCTCTCCTGACGGTAGATCTTGTTCAGGGTGATGGTATTTATATACTCACTTCCGATGAGGTCGCTGAGAACATTTCCGGGTCCCACGGAAGGAAGCTGGCTGCTGTCTCCCACAAGGACAAGGCGGCTTCCTGGCTTCATTGCAGCAAGAAGTGCGTTAATGAGCATTATATCCATCATGGAAGACTCATCCACGATCACGCAGTCGTAGTCCAGAGGGTCTTCCTCGTTTTTTGCAAAGCACATGGCCTTTCTTGTCTCATCATAGTAATATTCCAGAAGCCTGTGAACGGTCTGGGCGAAGTGCCCTCCGGTCTCCATTATTCTCTTGGCAGCTCTTCCAGTGGGAGCAGAGACTGCAACCTTCTGACCCGATGCTTCAAGTATGTATATGATGGCGTTAAGAATCGTAGTTTTACCGGTACCGGGGCCTCCCGTTATAATGGTGGCTCCGCTGGCAAGGCAGCTTATAACGGCACGCTTCTGATCCTCAGACAGCTCTATTCCCCTGGCCTCTTCGAATTTCTTTATGAAGCTCTTGGGTGAAGCCACGATACTCTTGAGTTCTCTTGCTTCCTGGTCCGCCATGTGGGCTATGGATGAAGCCACGCGGTTCTCTGCTCTGTAGTATCCGTAGAAATATATGGCGTCTTCCCCATCGACGGTGACACAGTGAAGGATTCCTTCAAAGATCATGGTCTCAAGGCAGTCCTCAAGGATCTCACGGGAAACCTCAAGCAGAGCCGAGCACTTCTCAACAAGCTCCTTTCTCGGAGCATAGGTATTCCCCTCTCCCACATAAACTCCGAGGACAAACCTTATTACGGCCTTGAGTCTTCTCGGATCATCGGATTTTATGCCTATGGATGAAGCGATCTCATCCACCCGTTTGAATCCCAGGCGGCTGAAATCCTCCAGAAGAAAATAAGGATCGGCCTTTATCATCTCAGGAGCTGCATTTCCATAGGCCTCATAGAGTTTAAGGATGTAGTAGTCAGAAAATCCCATTCCACGTAAAAGTAAGGTCACCTCCGGGGTGACCTGACTTATCTTTGTGATTTTGGCATTTCCTAACGTATCCATGAAACTCCTCTGAGATATGCTTTGACTTTGTTCTTCTTATAGGTCTCTGCCAGTTTCAGAAGCTCTTTGCGGGTGTTTTTCTTAGGCTCTATATGCAGACGCTCAACAAGCATCCTGAGCAGTTTCTCGCAGTCTTCGG
The DNA here is from genome assembly GCA_946645735.1 of uncultured Clostridia bacterium. Next base: position 6,369 of record CAMPCK010000019.1, on the reverse strand, counting down.
GATCATCCACGATTCCGGCTTCCATAAGATCGTTTGCATCGATTGCGAGATCCTCCACAAATATGGGATCTCCGTTTCTTGCAAATTCATCGAGAAGGAACATCTTGGACTTGATCTTGGTCTCAATGCTGTAGTCAAAGATCAGTCTTAAAGCCTTCTGAAGGTTAAGGAGATATTCTGTTCTCTCCATGGTTCCATGTTCATAGATGAATTTCTTGAAGGCCTGAGGCTGCTGGGCGAAGTGGAAGCTGGGAAGATCCTTTGCAACGTCCACGAGATGATCTCTGAGTTCTCCCGTGAATCCGAGCCTGTCGATAACCGATAAGGCCTTTTTCTCTGAAAGGATTGAAAGCAGAGCGCCCATTCTTCTCTCAGGAACAGGCTTTGACTTGTCTGCATTCTGGCAGAAAGTCATGAGGTCGCTTTTTTCTCTGGAGGAAAGAGAACTGCCGGTGCTTCCGAGTATGTCGCTCAGGAGTCCCATGTCCACGATCATATTCATGGCCTTTCCCCCTGAGGGACCGCCTACAATGGCGAGAAAATCTCTTCTGAATTTCTCGGGTGCGATATTGTTAAGAAGTCCGTGGTTCTTGATGATCGCCTCGTAAACGTCCTGTGTAAGGTCAAAGCCAAGTTCTGATGTGATCCTTAAGGCCTTGAGCATCTTGAGGGGTTCTTCTCTGAAGAGTTCATCAGCAGGTCCGATGGTTCTGACAAGTTTTGCCTGAATGTCACTTCTTCCGCCGAATTCGTCCACGAATTCCAGGCCGTTATCGGCAAGAGCGTTAACCGTGAAATCTCTCCTTGCCAGGTCTTCTTTTACGTCTTCTGTGAATACTATGCCCTCACCCTTCTTTCTGAAGGTGCAGATATCCGCCAGGAGTTCCTCTTCTCCGTCTCCTCCGTATACTCTTACCACAGAAAGCTTGTCGCTCAGAACATCAGCCTCGGGAAAGAGTTCAGTGATAACGTCAAATCCTGCGGAGGTTCCTATATCCCACTCCTCAGGTTTCTGACCGCATAAGCTGTTTCTTACAGCAGGTCCTACTGCGTATGCGTCATACCCTTTGTCCTTCAGTGCCTTGATGGTTTCCTTTACAAGTTTGGGTAACTTGATCATTTCTCTTTACTCCTTTATTTCTCGGGATTGTATATCCTTCTATTGTCCAGGGTCCAGATGCGGTCGCTGAAGCCGCCGGGCTCCGTTACTTTAAGTGCTTCTTCCATGTCATACATTCTGGCATCAAGAATGTCCAGATAATGCAGTACCTCAGCCTCAGGGAACAGCGGTTTCTTGGGGCTGCCGTATTCGGGTTCATAGTGATGGGAAAGTATCATGTGCTCCATCATTATGCGCTTTTCAGCAGAGAATCCCAGTTCCAGTGCAAGGCTGTCCATATATTTTACGCCCATGACGAGATGGCCCAGCATCTGTCCTTCAAAGGAATAGCCCGATGCCATGCCGTCGGTGTCTGCGTCTATCTCAAATATTTTCTGCATGTCATGCATGATGACTCCTGCAAGGACCAGATCGCGGTTGAGGTTGGTATATACCTCGCATACCCTCTCTCCGTTCATGAGCATGCGCTTCATGTGATAGAGCAGTCCTCCCAGCTCAGCATGGTGGTTTTTGGATGCAGCGGGATAATACATGAGCTTATCCCTGTTGTCCTCAAGTACCCTTACGCAGAGTCTCTTAAGATCCTCATCCTTCATGTTGAGGGCCACTTCCATAATGTAGCCGTACATTACAAGGGGCGGTTCAGGAGCGGCTTTGACGAAGTCCTTCATATTCATGACATCGTCGGGATTGCTTTCGGGAACTGCCTTCCTGATTCTCTGGATCTTAAGCTGGAGCTGTGAATTGAACTCCGTTACATGAGCGATGATCTTAACGATATCCTTTTCCTTAAGGAGATGATCGGATGATCCCACGTCCCATTTTTTGCCGTTGATCTCGCCGGTCATATCCCCCAGGGTAACGTCCAGATAGGGCTTACCGGTGGAACCTGTTTTGACAGCAATGGATTTGACCATGAAGAAGTCGATTATCTCCATGTCCTTTTTCAGATCTTTTACAAATATCTCTTTCATTTATTTCCTTTCGCGTGCTTCAATTATGCTTCGGGTACATATTCGAAGCAGTCCATATATTTAAGTTTGAAGGCATTTATCTTGTGAAGATGGTCGATTCTCTTCTTGGTTGCCTCATCTTCGATGACGCCCTCTCTGATGTATCTGTCAAGAACTGCATAGGTGAATCCCAGATTGTCCTCGTCTGTCTTTGCCTGAAGTCCGTCTGAAGGCACCTTGTCAACCAGTACATCGGGGAGTCCCAGATATCTTCCCACAGCCTTTACCTCCTGGACAGTCAGTCTTGAGATGGGGCTGAAGTCTCCGGCGTTATCGCCGTATCTTGTGGCATATCCCACCCAGTCTTCTGAAAGGTTGCAGGTATTGGCAACTCTTCCGTTTACGGACTGTGATACTGCATAGGTCGCTGCCATTCTTACCCTCGGAGGAAGGTTTACTATGGCCTGAGCAGATACGGCATCCGCACCCATGACAGCCTTCATTTCCTTTTCAAGGGCATCTATGGTCTCTCCTACGTTTATCTCATAGTGTTTGATGCCGAGATGGTTTACAAGAAGATATGACATGTCGATATCGGGCTGCACTCCTCTGGGGAGCATTACTCCGATTACCCTGTCCTTTCCGAGAGCTTCAACAAGAAGAGCTGCTACCACAGAGGAATCTTTTCCTCCTGACACGGCAACCACTGCATTGCATCCGGGACCGTTTTCTTCAAACCAGTCTCTTATCCACTGAACGATATCCTTTGTTACTTTTTCTGTGTTAAACATTTCAGTTACTCTCCTCTAAGATTTTTTGAAGTACTGTATTGGCAACGGGTCCGGCTGTTCTGATTCCGGATACGCCCTTTTCTATCATTACCACGAAGGCATAATTGCCGCTAAAGCCTGCCATCCAGCAGTTGTCTCCGCCTGAGGCCGTTTCGGCAGTTCCGGTCTTGGCTCCCATGGAAAGTCCCGGGAAGTTGTCATCTCCGTAATTGGTGATTACGTTGTTTCTCATGAGTTCCTTAAGGTCTGATGCTGTGTCGCTGTCCAGAAGATGAACATTTCCGGAGGATTTACCCTTAAGGATCGAAGGTTCTTTGGCTGAACCTCCTCCTGCAATGGCTCCCATATATACCATAAGGGATACAGGATTTACCTCATCCTCTGACTGACCTATGCCAGCCCAGGCCAGGTCTATCTCATCAAGATCGTAGTTAAATGATCCCTCTTTTGTCTTGATGCCGTTTATATCATAGCTCGAGGTGAAGCCCATCTTCTCGGTGTATTCCTTCATGGTTGAAGGCCCAAGTTCAACTGCAAGCTGTCCGAAGACGCAGTTGCAGGAGTGTGCAAGAGCTTCATCAAAGGTCATGGTGCCGTGGACTTCCGGGCAGTTCACCCTGCCGGTACCGATATCCACGGATCCCGTGCAGGTGAAGGTGCGGCTTCTGAGATCATCTATATTCTCAAGGGCCGCAGCTGTCGTCAGCATCTTGAAAGTGGATCCGGGAGCGAAGGTCTGGCTGAAGACCTTGTTGCTGTAGGCGCCGGATGACGCATAGGATGATGCATTGGGATCCTGGGGATCCACCGTGGGGGTGCTTACAAGGGTTATGATGTCTCCCGTGGTGTAGTCATATACACATACAAAACCATTTCTGTTTCCTATGGCTTCATATGCGGTTTCATTTATGTCCCTGTCAATGCTTAGGTCTACTTTTCCGCCCTTAAGACCCAGGAATCCTTCCGTACCTGTTATGGGATTGTACCCCACAAGGCGGGCTCTGAAGACTACGTTTGCACCTGTCGATATGTTATTTCCTATATCTCCCGTTACGTGGGACACTGCCCTTCTCTGATACTCCTCACCGGTGTAGTGAGCTCCCTCGGAATCGTACTCGAGAAGTGTATCTCCGTCACGGTCTCTGAGTTCTCCTGCTTTGAGAACACCGTTTGAGAATATATGCTTGTTGGCATAGAATCCCGCCCATTCTGAGCCCTTCATTTCAAGCCTTACCACGAAATATACAAGGCCTGCCATCATGGCGATTATCAGAAGAAGACAGATGAGAGATCTTCCTTCAAGTTTCTTCATTTCCTGCTCCCTCCTTTCACCGCAAGACTGGCATGCAGTCTCGTATCAGATGATTTGAGGAAGGCCAGGAGCGCCCAGGATACGATCATGGAAGTTCCTCCGTGGGAAACGAAGGGGAAAGTCACTCCCGTGAAGGGAAGTATATCCGTGCATCCGAAGACGTTCAGCATGGTCTGGAATACCAGCATGGATGTGGCTCCGCAGGCGCCGATGGTGTAGAAGGTCGACCTGCCGGATGTTATGGACCTTACTGCAAAAAACGCAAGGGTGACGATTGAGAGCACCGCAAGGCATGCGATTATAAGCCCCCACTCTTCTATGAGCATTCCGAAGACCAGGTCCATGTCAGCTGCAAAGACCTCTGACAGCCAGCCTCTGCCCGCGCCTACTCCCAGAAGTCCGCCGGAAGCTGATGCCGACAGTGTCCTCGACTGCTGGAATCCTGCTGCATCCACAAGCTCCGGATCCCACACGTGCATCCAGGTGGCGAACCTGGCAGCTATGTATGGCTTGAACTTGAGGATAAGGAATCCGCCTGCTGCCGCTGCTCCTACCAGGAGGATCAGCTTTGACAGATCGCCCGATCTCAGGAAGGAAATTACAAGGTATGTAACAAAGAATATGATAGCTGTTCCGAAGTCTCCCATAAGCCCCAGACATCCGAAGCAGAACAGGGAGAAAAGCATGAACAGGTAAAGATTCTTTTTTCTGAAAAGCTCATCCAGAGTCGCTGCTCCTACCCATATAAATGCCACCTTCACAAGTTCTGAGGGCTGGAAGGAGAAACCTCCGATACTGAGCCAGTTTCTGGCTCCGAAGGTGGTTGCAGCCAAAGCAAGATTCAGAATGAAAAGAATCACTGAACCCACTACCAGTACCATTCGGATAAGCTTGGATCTCTCGAGATCCCTTAAATATATGCACATGATGAACATGCAGGCAACGCCTATGCCTATACATGTCATCTGCTTGACCAAGGCATCCGGCGACTTCGACGCAACCACAGCCAGGCTCAAAGTCGAAAGGAAGAAGGCTATGATCTCCATCTCGAAGGCTGCTCTTCTCGTAACCCGGAGGATCAGGTAATATACCCATTCTATGGCGATCAGTCCGGCGAAGGCCGTGAATATGCTTATGACGTGCTCCTCTCCCTTGCTCATCCAGAGCTGGAGGAAGGTCATGAGCTGAAAAAGCGTAAGGGCTGCCATGGCAGGCCCTGCAGACATTACTTCGGTGTCTGCCTTTCTCAGTTTCTCGTTATTGTTCTTTTCTTCAAGAGAAATGGGCAGAAGTACGAATTCCGTATACCCTGCTCTGATTATATCTCCATACTCCAGTTCTATGGCCGGAGCTTCGACTCCCTTTCCCTTGGATATCTTTACAAACTCGTTTCTGTGTTCATCAGGCTTTTCCAGGGACATGGCATAATCCAGATAAGCGTTTCTGTCGCTTCTTCCCCTGGACCTGAATTCCTTGTAGCCTGCGTCGTTTTCTTCGCTTGAATTCAGCCAGGTGCCGTTTACGGATCCCAGATCCCTGAAGGTCCAGGTGCCGTCTTCATCCCTTATGAGAAGGCCGTGGTTTCTCGAGAGGTTCTTGTCATTGACGGTTATATCGCAGGATCTGGCTCTTCCTATGACGTTTTCCCAATGAGTCAGTGGTTCATTGGTCTCCGATACCTTTACGACGCTTCCGTCAGGCTCCTCTCTGTATCTTGTGACCTTGAGATATGCCCACACTTCGGCGGGATTCTTGGATCTCACAAGAGACAGTATACATCTTATCAGAATGTACACTGCCAGTATCACAAAAATAGGGCGCAGTACAGCATTGAGAATCCCTCCCCCTTGAAGGATATCCTGTAATGTGCCTGTAATGTTTTGCAGCATTTCACTCAAATCCATGATCTCCTATTAATAAAACTAGTCATAATTATACTAAATATCATTATATCACAAATACTCTTTAAAGCAAACAAAAACCGCCCCGGGATCAGAGTGTTCTGATCCCGGAAGCGGCCTGCTTTTATTCTGAAGCTCCTGTGTAGAGTCTGTAGTATTTGCCCTTCTTCTCCATGAGGCGCTCGTGGTTTCCGCGCTCGATGATGCGGCCGTTTTCCATGACCATGATGACATCTGCGTTCTGTACCGTTGAGAGCCTGTGAGCTATGACGAAAACCGTCCTTCCCTTCAT
>CAMPCK010000018.1 GCA_946645735.1 uncultured Clostridia bacterium | reverse complement strand
GGAGCTGAACCTGTGTCATATGCAGGTCTTCTGTTGTTCTCTGTATAGTCGAAATCCCAGTCTTCTCTTCCCCACTTCTTGTCTGAAGGAAGGAGGTGCTTGGGATACTGAACTTCGGATCCGTCTTTTCTGCAAAGCTTCTGTCCGAGTTTTACTGCGCCTGCAGGGCAGAATTCCACGCATCTTCCGCAGGCTACGCATTTCTCTTTATCAACGTGAGCAACGTATGCAGAACGTGACATGTTAGGTGTATTGAAGAGCTGTGAAGTTCTCAGAGCGTAGCAGATATCTACGTTACAGTTACAGATAGCGAAGATCTTCTCTTCACCGTCGATATTTGTGATCTGGTGTACGTAGCCGTTATCCTCAGCCTTCTTGAGAAGTTCCATGACTTCTTCTCTTGTGATGTATCTTCCGTCCTTGTTGGTCTCTACTACGTAGTCGGCCATGTCGCCTACAGCGATACACCAGTCCATCTCATCGTCTCCGCAGTTCATGCCGTAGGTCTGTGTGGCGCGGCGGCAGGAACAGGAGGATGCTGCGTACTTTCCGTCATATTTGTCAAGCCAGTGTGAGATGTGCTCAATGCTCACTGACTTATCTTCCATTTCAATGGCCTTCTCAACGGGGATGACGTGCATACCGATACCGGAACCTCCGGGAGGAACCATCTTGGTGATCTTCTCAAGAGGAAGTCTTGTCATCAGGTTGAAGAAATATCCAAGCTCGGGATGTTCCCAGAGAAGGTTCTTGTTCATTACCGTGAACTCAGCGGAACCGGGAACGAACATGGGTACCAGCCATCTCTTTTCATGATTGGGATTCTGACCGTCCAGGTTCTCCCAGTTGTACTCCAGAACGCCCATCCATGAAAGATGTTCAAGGAGTTCTGTAAGCTTGGGCTCTTCAAAACCTGAAGCCTGCTTGATCTGCTCGTAGGTCTTGGGTTTTCTGATGCCGCCGAAGGAGAGGCAGAGATTGGCCTCGTCATCTGTGAGGATGGTGGCAAGTGCCCAGTACTCGGGATCTCTTGTGGTGAGTTTCTTCACTCCCAGGTGCTGAAAAGCACGGGAAGTAATCATCTTTGCCAGCTTGATTATAGGTTCTCTCACGGGAGCGTCCGGATCGTAACCTTCAGGGAGCCAGCCGTCGATGTAGCTTTTTTCTAAAAAGTCATTCATTTCAATTCTCCATTTATATACACAATAAATAACAGACTTGTATTTATCAGGCTTCCTGAAAAGCCCTGACTTCCTTCCTGAGCCACTGAGCCCAGTCTTCGAAGCCCTCTCCGGTCTTGGCGGACACGAAGAATATATCACAGTCCGGGTTTCTCATGCGGATCCTCTCCACCACATCTTCCTTTGAGAAATCGTCAAAGACAGGAAGGGTGTCACACTTGTTTATGAGAACCACGTCTGCGATCTGGAACATGAGGGGGTACTTGAGGGGCTTGTCATCCCCTTCGGGTACTGAAAGGATCATGGCGTTCTTCACGGCTCCTGTGTCGAACTCTGCGGGGCAGACAAGGTTTCCCACGTTCTCCAGAACTACCAGGTCAAGATCTTCTGTGCCGAATTCTCTTAAGCCCTGTCTGGTCATGTCTGCATCCAGATGACACATGCCTCCCGTGTGAAGCTGGATGGCTCTGGCGCCGTTCTCTGTAATTGTTCTGGCATCCACGTCGGAATCGATATCCGCTTCCATGATGCCGATCTTCATCTCATCCTTAAGCATGGAGATGGTGCGGACCAGGGTGGTGGTCTTTCCTGCTCCCGGGGATGACATGAGGTTCAGGAGGAAGGTGTTCTGAGCTTTCAGTTCTTTTCTTAAGTTATCCGCATCCCTGTCATTGTCTGAAAGAATGCTTTCCTTTACTTCAATTATTCTGTAGTCCTTCATTCTGTCACCTTGATCAAATGATTATTCAGTATATATCTGCTGACTTCCGGCGATGGCTTCATTCATGAAGTGGTTGAGCCAGCTTATTGCCTTTTCAAGATTGCGCTCCTTAAGATACTTGTATGTCATGGAGCTGTTGAGATACAGGGCGTCTTTCCCGTAGCTCTTGATGAATCTTATCCAAAGTGTAACAACAACGTTTCTGAAGGAAACGTAGATCAGAGGAAGCACGGTGTTTGATCCGATGGTGGCCATGGTGTGATGGAATCTGAATGCTGCATCGGCGATCTCTTCCGGGGCTTCCGCATTCTTCATGGCTTCCAGGGGTTCCTCAAGCTTCTTTATATCTTCGTCAGAAGCATTCTCTATGGCGTTTCTCAGGGTCATGCTTTCGAGACCCCAGCGCACTTCAAGGATGGATTTTATTTCTTCCTTCCTTATGCTGTCTCCCCTGTAGTCCATAATGGCGCTTAAGGTGGAGATGCCGCCTTCTCTTCTGAAGTCAGCCACATAGGTGCCATGTCTTGGAACGATCCTTATGAAACCGTTTCTTTCAAGTTCCGTGATCCCGCTGTTTATTACCTGTCTCGACACTCCCATTTCTTCGGCAAGCTCCCTCTCCGTGGGGAGTCTTGAACCTATGGGAAGGTCTCCTGAGAGTATTTTTTGCTGTATAGTCCTTATGAAAGACTCTCTGAGGGTCTCCTGTTCGCTGCTTTTTTTAACCATGATCTTCCCTCCTTCCGCGAGCCTTTGGTGGACATACCACCGAGTAAATCTTAACATTGTGTCATTTTTTTGTCAACAGAAAAGGCCGCATGTCATGCGGCCTTAAAGGGGTATTTTTTATACGATTTTTTGGTGGTTTCTATTAAGGTGACACGGATGTGCCGGCCTACAGACGGTCTGCCAGCTCCCCGATATTTGATACGATATGATCCATGAATGCCCTGGCTGCGAGAGGCATGGTATCCCGGTTTCTCCACATGAGGGAAACGGATCTCACAGGGGCATCTTCGATCTTTCTTACTGCAAGTCTGTCTTCGAAACCCTTAACAATTCTTCCAACCTGGATGGAAATGCCGAAACCTCTTCTTACCATGCCGAGGATGGAATAGTCATCATATATCTCATATTCGATTTTAGGTTCCAGGCCCCTTTCCCTGAAGGCTTCCATTACGGTATTATAGTCTTTTCCTTCATCAAAAAGAATGAAGGGATCCTCCGTAAGGTCGCTCATCCTTACGGTTTCCTTCGCTGCCAGGGGATGGTCTTCGGGAAGCACAGCCACCAGCTCGTCATCATAAAGATGGCAGGATTCCAGGCCTCCGTCGAAATGGCTGCTTATGAAGCCGAAGTCGACTTCACCCTGTTCAATGGAGTTGATGATGCTGTTGTACTCACCCTGCTTTATTACAAAATCCACGCCAGGATGTATGGCCTTGAAGGACTTCATGAGTTCAGGAAGCATCTCGCGGCTTACGGAGGTGAAGGAAGCTACATATATGGTGGCATCCTGCATTTCGTTGATCTCCTGTTTTTTGCGCTCCAGGGCCTCTTCAGCGTGCCTTATAGCTTCGAAATACGGAAGATACGCTTCTCCTTCAGATGTAAGCTCAAACCCTCCCCTGCTCCTTATGATAAGTCTTGCTCCCATATCGTCTTCAAGGGATTTGATTATCTGGCTCACAGCGCTCTGGGAATATCCCAGTTCCGAGGCCGCTTTGGTGAAGCTCTCAAGTTCCGCCACCCGGCAGAAAATATCGTATTTTGACTTAACTTTCATATCCTTTTTCCCGCAAAATATTTACATTAGATTTTCTTATGTATCTATTATAAATATTCGTTTTACTAATGTCAATGAGCATGTTAATATAATGTCAGCTGAAGATCTTTTACCCATAATAAGTTAAATAAAGATAGCAAAAAAGTCAAAGGACGTTTCTATGAATTCAAACACCATGGCCCGGGACAATAACAGATCTATTTTTGTCCAGGGCTTCCGCGCAGGAATACCAATTGCAATAGGATATTTTGCCGTATCCTTCAGTTTGGGAATTACGGCAAGAGACTGCGGCTTCAATGCTTTCCAGGGATTTCTGGCAAGCATGACAAGCTACGCTTCTGCAGGCCAGTACATCGGTTTCACCATGTTCGCCGCAAAAGCCGGTCTCATTCAGCTCATAATCATGACGCTGATCACCAATGCGCGTTATCTCCTCATGGGAATCGCCCTGAACCAGAAGGTCAAAGAAGGGACTCCGCTAAGGCACAGGCTTATGATAGGTTTGACTATAACAGATGAGATCTTCGGAGTCACTATTGCGAGACCCGGCTACGCTCACCCATATTTCGGTCTGGGATGTCTGAGCGTAGCGATGACCCTGTGGTCCCTCGGAACCGCTGCCGGCATAGCCGTGGGAAATATCCTTCCTATGCGTGCTGTAAGCGCCATGAGCGTTGCCCTCTTCGGAATGTTCCTGGCATCCATCATTCCTCCTGTAAAGAAGGATAAAATCATAGGCGTGTTCATCGCCATCAGTTTCGCCATGAGTTACGGAGCATCCAGGCTTCCCGCTTTTGAGAGCATATCATCGGGAAACCGCACCATCATACTCACGGTGATCATTTCAGCAGCTGCCGCTCTCCTCTTCCCCAGAAAGAACGAAGATCCTGAGATCGCCATGGAAGGCGGAGAGGAAGCTAAGAATCCCGGATCTGCAGTTAAGCTTTCGGAACCGGAAATCGCCATGGAAGGCGGAGAGGAGGATTAAAGCATGTCATCAAACGTTTATGTATGGATCATAGTCATGGCACTTGCTACGGGCGCTACCCGCATTCTCCCTCTCACACTGATCCGCAAGCCCATCGAAAATCAGTTCATTCAGTCATTCCTCTATTATGTGCCCTATGTAACTCTCGCAGTAATGACATTCCCGGCCATAATGGACGCTACCCAGATTCCCCTTGCAGGAGCCCTGGCTCTCATAGGCGGAATCGCCGCTGCCTGGTTCGGCGCAGGCCTCTTCGGAACCGCAACCGCCTGCTGCCTGGTAGTTCTCATAACTGAGCTTATATTTGTATAGATTTCGTACTTTTTCATAATTCCCTCTTAATCTGCATATCACCCCGTCTATATGCATTGAGGTAAAATGAACCCTTCGGTCATCCGCCACACGGCGCTCATATCGAAGGGCATTTTAATTACTAAAAAAGCCTGCCCCTTAAAGGGACAGGCATGAATCATCAGTTTTCTTATTAAAGTGTATTGGATGCGTTGAGCACGTCTCTGATCTTGTGCTGAACCATTCTCTGGATGGCGTCTCTTGCAGGTCCTAAATACTTACGAGGGTCGAATTCTGAAGGACTCTCGATCAGGAATCTTCTGATCTCAGCTGTCATGGCGAGACGAAGGTCTGTGTCGATGTTAACCTTGCAGATTCCGTACTTGGTAGCTTCTCTGATCATTTCTTCGGGAACGCCCTGTGCTCCGGGGATCTGTCCGCCGTATTCGTTGCATCTGTCAACGAATTCTCTTAAAACGGTTGATGCTCCGTGGAGTACCAGAGGTGTCTCAGGAATGAGGGAGTGGATTTCCTTAAGTCTTTCGAAATCGAGATAAGGCTCACCCTTGAACTTATATGCGCCGTGGGATGTGCCGATGGCGATAGCCAGGGAGTCAACTCCTGTGCGCTCTACGAATTCCTGTGCTTCTGCAGGGTCTGTGAACTTGGCGGATCTCTCGTCAACGGAGATGTTGTCCTCAACGCCTGCAAGCTTTCCGAGCTCTGCTTCTACTACTACACCGTGAGCGTGAGCATATTCAACAACCTGCTTGGTAAGAGCGATGTTTTCCTCGAAGGGATGCTTGGAACCGTCTACCATGACGGATGTAAAACCATCGTCCACGCACTTCTTGCAGATATCAAAGTCTTCGCCGTGGTCAAGGTGAAGGCAGATATCAAGGCCTGTATCCTCGATGGCTGCTTCAACGAGTTTTAAAAGATATGCAGGACGTGCATATTTACGTGCACCTGCTGATACCTGAAGGATCAGAGGAGCCTGCTCGATCTTGGCAGCATCAACGATGCCCTGAACGATTTCCATATTGTTTACATTGAAGGCTCCGATAGCGTAATCAGAAACGAGAGCCTTAGCGAACATTTCTTTTGATGTTACAAGTGCCATTTTTAACTCCTATATATAATACTGAAAAAATAATTAACCACTGTAGTTGACCTGTTTGATGATGTCCTTCTTCGTAGCTCCCTTTTCGAAGCTGAAGTCTCCGGCTCTCATCTTTTCGTCGTCATATCCCATCTCTTTGCAGATGGATTTGTATTCTGCGTAGTCCTTGAATACCCCGGCATCTACAAGGCACTGCACTGTAGCTGTAGCTGTATTTCCTGTGATGTAAACATCAAGAGTCTGTGCCAGTGCATCTCCTTCCCATACTGCCTTTGATGTATCGACAGCGGTATCCGTGCTTCCTTCCGCGCTTGTATCAGCTGCTGCCTGATCCTGGGTGCCGCCTTCAGCTGCTTCAGCCTGAGTGTCAGCAGATGCATCTGTCTGTGCTGCTGCATCTGTTTCAGCTGTAGCGTCTGTTTCTTGCTGAGCATCGGTTTCTGCTGTGGTATCTTCAGGTTCAGTAAGTACATTTTCTGTATTTCCTGTTCCTATGATCTCCTTGGGATACTCGAGAATTATCCCCAGTCTCCAGAGGATGATCACAGCTGCAAGCACAAGGATAAGTATCGCAATGATGATATCGCTGCTATTGTAAATTAAATCTTTTATCTTATTCATAACTAGTTTCCCCTTATTACAAAAATAAACCTCTAACATAGTATTTTAACAGATTTACACTTTAAAAACAAGCGCTTCTGGGTTATAATATTGGCATGATTAAAATCATCATTACCGAAAACATGGGCAATCAGCGGCTTGACCGTTTCCTCAAAAAATATTTCGGCAAAGCTCCCCTTTCCCTTATCTACAAAATGATAAGAAAGGACGTCAAACTCAACGGCAAGCGTGCCAAGGAGGAGACCATCCTTCAGGAAGGCGATGAGCTCTCACTATATATTACGGAAGAGGAAGCCAATAATCTCAAAAGCGTTCCCAGAGCGGTCCGGGCCAAACGTCAGTTTAAGATTGCCTTTGAGGATGATAACCTTCTCATCGTGTCCAAGCCCTATGGGCTCCTTACCCACGGAGACAGTCACGAGAAGAAGAATCACCTGGCAAATCAGGTAATCGACTATCTCATAAGCACCGGTGAATACGATCCTTCCAGGGACACCACCTTCACTCCGGCTCCCGCAAACCGTCTGGACCGGAACACCACGGGGCTTGTGATCTTTGCCAAGAATCCTCAGGCTCTCCGCGAAATAAATGCGCTATTGAGAGCCAAGGAATATATCGGTAAATACTATCTTACGATACTCACTGGAGAGCTTAAGGAAGACCTTGAGCTTAAGGGCTCCATGACAAAGGATGAAAAAAACAACCGCACCCTGATTCTTAAAGAGGGCGACGGAAAATACATGGAAACCCTGGTTCACCCAATGGCTCACGGCAGGATCGGCAATAAAGTCTTCACTCTTTCTGAGGTGCAGATCTTAACAGGCCGTACCCATCAGATAAGAGCTCAACTCGCAGATGCAGGCTATCCTCTCTACGGAGACTATAAATACGGAGGATATACCGGATCCCGTGCAACTCAGCTCCTTCACAGCTGGCGTCTGACCTTCGGCGAGATTCCCGATGGTAAGCTGGCGTACATGGCCGGTAAAGAGATCAAAGCAGATCCCCCTGATGATTTTATCAGAACAGAACAAAAAATTTTCGGAAAGGTACTAAGGTAACATAAAATTGAAAAAGGAAGTATTAGCCTGGATAAGAGATATTCTGATCGCGTGTCTGATCGCACTGATCATTCTGACACTCTTCAAGCCCATCATAGTGCAGCAGCACTCCATGGAGCCCAATTTCTATTCAGGTGATTACATTATAGCGTATAAACAGGCCTACCGGTTCTCCGGCGAACCCACAAGAGGCGACATAATAGTATTCCACAGCGAACTCAAGGATGACAAAGGCCGTGACAAGAATCTCATCAAAAGAGTCGTCGCCACCGGAGGCGAGACCGTAGAGATCACAGACGGATACATATATGTGGACGGCGTCCAGATCGATGAGCCCTATCTCTATGAACAGGGGATCTCCGGAGAAATGGAAGCTGTTACAGTTCCCGAAGGATACCTCTTCTGCTGCGGAGACAACCGTGAGGTGAGCGTAGACTCAAGAAGCGAAGCAGTAGGCATGGTCAGCGTTGATTCCGTAGTAGGCAAGGTGGTAATCCGCCTCTTCCCTTTCAACAGTATCAAGACATTCTAGAAACCAAAAGCGCCGGACAAATCCGGCGCATCTTAATCATATGAAGAAACAGATCAAATTACAGGCAAACAACAAAAAAGCATATCACGACTATTTCGTGGACGAGACCTATGAAGCAGGAATAGTCCTCACGGGTACCGAGATCAAATCCATCCGTCAGGGCAAGGTCTCCATCAAAGAGGCCTATGTCAGGATCAGAAACGGTGAAGCCATCGTCATGGGCATGAACATCTCCCCTTACGAACAGGGGAACCGTTTTAACGTGGATCCCCTCCGCGACAGAAAGCTTCTTCTCCATAAGCAGGAGATCCGAAAGCTCACAGGAAAGCTCACCCAGCAGGGCATGACTCTTATTCCCCTTAAGCTCTATATCAACGAGGACGGAAGAGCCAAGCTTGAGATCGGCCTCTGCCGCGGTAAGAAAAACTATGACAAGCGAGAAGCCATCGCCAAAAAAGACGCCCAGAGAAATATCGAGCGCAGCATGAGAAACCACTGACAGTAAAAAACCCGCTTTCAACAAGCGGGTTTTGTTGTGCCATAATTAATTTTCCTCTTCAAGCTTCTTTGCAGCTTCGTCTCTCTGTCTGCAGATCTCAGCCCAGCTGGGCATCTTTGAAAGAGCATCATTGAATGCAGCAAGCTCATCGGGGATCTGTATCTTCTGGGGACACATCTCCATGCAGGCTCCGCAGCCGATACATGCTGAAGGAAGCTTGTCTTCCGGATATGCATCAAGCTGCATCTTGATGGTGAATCCGCTGTCAGCCCTGATCTGATTGTATTTGAAGAGAAGATCAGGAATGTCCAGTTCCATGGGACAGTTTGCAGTGCAGTATCTGCAGGCTGTGCAGGGAACCTCGCTCTTCATGGATTCGGCAGCCTCATTTACGATCCTTGCCTCTTCACTGGTAAGAGGATCGCACTTCTCAAAGGTTGCGATATTATCCTTCATCTGGTCCATATCGGACATGCCGGAAAGCACAAGGAAAACATCCTCATCCAGATCGTGGAACCATCTTAAGGCATAGGATGCAGCGGAACTCTCAGGTCTTCCCTTCTTAAGTTCATGCATATATTCATCGGGAAGCTTGGCAAGCTTACCGCCTCTGACAGGTTCCATTACAATAATTGGAAGGCCGTATTTCTTTACAAGCTCCACCTTTTCTTTTCCCTTCTGTACAGTCCAGTC
>CAMPCK010000017.1 GCA_946645735.1 uncultured Clostridia bacterium | reverse complement strand
GATCCGCCGCAAGCTGCGAATGCGAATACCATTGCGAGTGAGAGTAAAAGTACTAATAATTTTTTCATTTTCCTTTCTCCTTCTTTCTCCATAGAGTTAATGCATTATTAAATTGAAGGTAAACAACAAAACCAGCGTTTTGTTCCAAAAAACAAAAGAAATTATGCCTGAATTCTTTGCATTTTTATTCACGCCGCTCTGATTCTGTTAGCTATATTATACCTAACATATATAAGAATGTCAAAAGATAATAATTTATCGCTTTAATTCATTCCCTCAGGTTGTCAGACCTGGATTTTAGGGAGCTGCTTCTTCAAAGGCCGTATAGTCTGTAATTCCTTCTCCTGCATTTGGAACGAAATTGGAATAAACGAAATCCGCTGAGAAAATTACAAGAAGTATAACGCATATGGTAACCATTGCTTTGGGTTTTATCCTGGACCACATGGCATCCAGCACGGGGATGAGAAGATATACCGCAGCCATGCCGCCCACGGCGAAGACCAAAAGACCCTCTCCGCAGATACGGCCGTTGATATTCAGGAAATATCCGGTATAGTCCCACCAGCGCATGCCCTGAGTGACTTCAAGAATTAAGGACGTGGTGTATTCCACAAATCCACAAAGTAAAACAATGGAAACAGCTTCCACCAGAGGTTTGCTCCTCCATTTTGCAAGTAGCACCACTATGAGGGCCACTCCGCCTCCGTAGATGGGAAGCCATGGTCCGTGGAGCACGCCGCGGTTTACGAAGATACCGTCCTTCACAAGGTGTATGCCTACTTCCCAGGCCCAGCCTACAAAGGCGAAGGCAAAGAACATGAGGATAACTGACCATATGGTATAGGTTCTCAGGTAACCGATATTTCTTACGATGAGATTATTTGATTCAGACCAGCGCGGGTTGAGCCTCTGAGGATAGATCTTGCCCTTGATGACAGCCCTGTCCTCAACGATCTGTTTACGGCGGTTGTCAACTTCATCGTATTCCTTCTTTTCTTCCATGGTGCCCGTCCAGAGCCCGAAGTTCTTTGCAAAGAAGGCTCTCTTTCCCTCAAGGGTCACGCGGTGCTCATCTATATAGTGCTTCTGCTCTTCTATGTCTGAATAGGTTTCACGAAGGAAGCCCTCTTCAGCCTTTTCGAAGAGATATGTATCATTGAGTTTCTCAGCATTGGGCACACCCTTGGCCTTTGCTTCTTCTCTCAAAGCAGTATAGTACTCGGAAGTGGTCGCAATGTGATACGGCAGGGTCCAGAGAGCATCAGCTATTCCCATGGTGAACACTCCGAGTATGTACCAAAGGATAAAGCTGAAATCCAGCTTGAAGCACTCCCACTTGTGGCCGTACATCATTTTTCTTGAAAGGGTTATGGCCTCATTCATGCCGATATCCGGATTTTCAGCTACGATATATGGCACAAGTTTATACGAGTAGTTCTTGATGATGCCGCCTACGATGGTGAGTGCCCAGAGGTACTGGTACACCGCCATGAGAAGCAGCGTAAGAGATGCCTTTACCCAGCGTTTCACAAGTCTGAAGTGCCAGACGTGGGAAACGGGTACTTCAGGATACATTCTTGCCTCAAGAAATATCCTTCTGAGAATGGCCTGGATCATATTCTTGACCAGGATCCAGACTCCTATGGATATGAGCAAACTGAAGATTACAACGATGGCCGATGATGCCCTGCTGGAATGAATGACAGAATCGATACCTTCATATATGATCATATACAAGTTTCCTGAAGATATGTCATTGGCAATGGCAGCAAAGATACCGCTCTGACGTCCCGTGACTGACTTGTCAAGTCCCTGGTCTTTATAGGCCTGAAGCTGCTCATCAGCGTGGGCTCTGCCGGACTCGGCATCATCCATAATGAGATCCCCGATTACACGGCCCAGTCCGGTTTCCTCTTCATCAGGAACCACCTCACCGGTCACGTCTCCTGTAACCGCATCCTTCAGGTTGTTTGCCTCCCCGGCGACATCTACCTTCTCTCCGTTTGCGGCACTGGTCGCATTGTCTATTACCGATCCGGTAATAGCGCTGTTCAGCGAGCCTGTCACACTCTCGGCAATGGTTCCCCCTATCTGCAGATAGCTTTCCCCGAAGTATACTCCCTGGCCTGTGGCCAGTCTGTACAGGTTATTGGCATTGCTCCTTACGAAATCAAATTCCGTGCCGTACATGACAGCCACTATACAAATAATTACAAAAAGAACGTAATGGGTCTTGAAAACTTTTTTGGCCCTGAATTTTAATTCTTTTCTTGAAATTGGTGTGGTATTTTTTTCCATATGCATACCCCGCTAAAAAATTGCATATTTTTTATAATTATACCATAGTTAAAAATCTCATCCAATAATTAATCATTTGTTTTACCAAGAAAAAAACAAAAAAACCGCGGGTAATAACACCCGCAGTTGTTTTCATTGTTCTTTCCTGACTATTCGTTCAAGCTGATCTTACGGACAGATTCAAGGCGGATAAGCTTATCCTTTTCTCCCTTGGGAGTCTTGACATGAACAAGCATCCAGTCACGGTCTGCTTCAATTATAGTGTTGGAACCATGTTTGCTGTTTCCGTAATAGGAAATGTCCATATCCTCGTGATCTTCTTTAAGTTCGATCTTTACTTCCTTTCCCATATAGCTTTCAGCCATCTTGAGGAGCGAATCTCTGTCATCGTGATATGATGTTCCCTTCATGTTGGCAAGGGCAGACTCCAGATTGTCTATTCTTCTCTTAAGGGTCCCCATGGATGTATATGCCATAATTCCGAAGATGCCGAAGATGAAACCAAGTATTCCTAAATAATCCATGATCACCCCTCCTTTACTTCTTCAATGGAAAGCACGGAGGATACGGGAATGAGCTTTTCTATATGCCCCTTCTTCGTATCGGCAGCAATCTTCATCCAGTTACCCTCGAATTCAGTAATCGTGCAGTCTGTGTTATACAGATCAAAATCCTCCTCATCTTCAAAGAAACTGAGTCTGACTTTTTTATCCTTCATGGCCAGAAGGAGTTTGCTCATTCCTCTCGGAAGAGCATCCATGGCCTCTGTCACATCATCCTTAAGAAGATAATCGCAGCTTACCCCCAGTATCTCAGCGATATCGCTTATCTTATCGATATCAGGCATGACTGCTCCGGCTTCCCAGCGGCTTACTGTCTGTCTGGTAACCGCAAGCTTATCCGCAAATTCTATCTGCGTAAGCCCCAGGTCTTTTCTCTT
Source organism: uncultured Clostridia bacterium (assembly GCA_946645735.1). The sequence continues at coordinate 6,270 of CAMPCK010000017.1, read as the reverse complement.
TTTTGCTATTTTATTTCCAAGGTCATTCATTAGGCCCACCTCCTTTTTACAGCCTGATTATATAGGCCATAAAGAGTAGTTTTCAAGAAATTCTCATGTTCAAAATGTAACACGGCAGTTTACATTTTTGCCTTTTTAAGAAATTATCTGCTGTTTCAGAAAATATATCCCGCTATAAGGTAGCAGATGAAGGACAGGACTGCGCAGGGAACCATATAGGAAGTGCTTACCTTTGTCTGCCTGAAGTTGGATACTTCTGAACCTGCCGCCGTCATGAAAATATTGTCTGAATAGAAACAGTAGCAGCATCCGAAGGATACTCCGCTCATAATGGCTGCAACTATGATGGATGGATTCACTCCAAGGCCAGCCGCAAGAGGCAGGAATATAGGCACGCTGATAACCTGCATGGACCAGTACCCCGCTGTTGCAAAGGTAGCAAGGGCTACAAGAAGGAAGGTCATGGCAGGAAGAAGGCTCGCAGGAACCACGGCTCCGATCTTTGCAATCATATATTCAAAAAATCCAAGCTTGCCGTTGACGTTGGAGAGCATAAAGGCAAAGGTCACCATGACCATAAGTGGAAACATGCTCTTGGCTCCCTCAAGGAAGTCATCCACATATTTCTTCGGGCTCATGAGCCTCTGCGCCATGTACATTATCATCTGCACTGCGATGGAAATTATGCATCCATAGGCGAGATCATAATCAAATATGAGGGTCCCGGCCACGAGGGCTATAAGGGGAACTGCCATATTCCATGCAGAAGATGGCTTGACATCATCTTCAGGTCCCATGTCGATGAGGGATGCGCCCTCTTCATCCACAGGTATCGTGCTTCCGCCGTTTCTGACTCTTTCATAGGCTTCCTTAAGCATGCCGCGCTTTCTTATAATGCCGATATCGACTAAGAGGCACATAAGAACGGCAATGATGGGGAAGAACATAAAGGGCATGGCTTTGACGTAATCCATAAAGCCCAGTCCCTCTCCCGAGATAAGGCCGATGTGGAATCCGGCCCAGCTTGAGAAGGGTATGAGGGATGCCATGGATGCAGCAACGGCTGCAGCCTGCATGGCGAGGTGCTCTCTGGGTATCCCGTTTCTGTCCGTAAGCTCTCTTAAGGAAAAGCATACGGCAAGAACATTCAGGAAATCATCGACGAACATGAGAAGTCCCAGCACCCATGCAAGCAAAAGAGGCTTCCTGGGCCCGCTGGCATATTTGCTCAATTTGTCTCCGAAGCCCGATATGGCTCCTGATGTCTGGAACAGCTTTATTAGTCCCCCAAAGGTAAAAAGAATAATGAATACGAACTGAAGGGACCAGCTGGAAAGTGTCTCATAGAGGACATCTATAAATCCAGTCAGAAAATCCGCACCATAAAGGAGGGCCACTCCCGTAATCGCAGCAAGAAGAAGCATTTCCATTATTCTTTTTGTGAGAAGCGCACCTGCCATGAGAACGATTATGGGCAGGCAGGAGATCAGTCCGTATTCCATTTTTTTAAAGATTAAAATTTAAGATCCTTGTAAGCAATATATCCATATGCGCTGTCCGCGCTCTTTACCGCACGAAGAATTGCTTCCGCCATAACTTCCGCAGCCAGCGTCCCTACCAGATTGATATTTTCATTCAGATCTCCGAGAGATACAGCATAGATGCTGTCTCCGTCCAGGGTTGTATGAACCGGATTGATGGCCCTTGCATAGCCGTCATGAGCCATGCCGGCTATCTTGCTGAGCTCTGACTTATCAAAAGCCGCATTGGTCATGACAAAGCCGAGGGTGGTATTTACCGCATAGGGATCAACATCACGCTTGAAGAGTTTTATCATCTGGCTCATGGTGTCCCCGAAGCCGGTTTTGTCTTCATTTAAGAAACCGGCAATCTTCTTTCCGGTGTGAGGATCGTATATATCTCCGAAGGCATTGACTACAACAACTGCTCCGACTTTAAGATCACCCACCTGCACTGCATAGCTTCCGATACCCGCTTTCATGCAGCGGTCCATGCCTGCAGCCTTTCCGATGGTGGCGCCGCAGCCTGCTCCGTAATTGCCATCGCGGTAATTATCCTCTTCAAAGGCGCATCTTGCGGCTTCATATCCCATGGCATGATCCGGCCTTGACATTTTATCCCCGAGTTTGAGATCGAATATATCAGACTGGACCGTGAGAGGCACCTTGGTCACTCCCACGTCATAACCGATATCTCTTTCTTCCAGATATTCCATAACACCGTTGGACGCTTCAAGGCCGAAGGCGCTGCCGCCTGCAAAGACGATGGCATTGATGGCTCTTGCTGACATGAGGGGATCAAGAAGGGGTGTTTCCCTCGATGCGGGTCCTCCTCCCCTTATATCAACTCCTGCAGACATTCCTTTTTCGGAAATGAAAACGGTGCATCCCGTTCCTGCTTCAGCATTTTCTGTCTGCCCTATTCTGATGGGTCCAACGTCTCTTATGGATATTTCTTTCATATACTGATTAACCTTTCCTATTTTATCTTATCTGTCCGGTTCCCCGGATCACATATTTATATGTATTGAGTTCCTCCAGCCCCATGGGTCCCCTTGCGTGAAGCTTCTGGGTGGAGATTCCCATCTCGCATCCGAGGCCGAACTCGCCGCCGTCGGTGAACCTGGTGGGCATGTCATCAGGTCTTTGGGTGAGGTTCAGTTTCCCCACTCCCATGCCGATGGCACCGGATGATACGAGAATTACTTCATGTCCGGCGTTTTTGATGTCGCTTAATACTTTGCAGAGGGCTTCCACGTGCCTGATATCAAGTCTCCCCGTAGGATGTGTGAGTGTTGATGTGCCGACCTTGACTGTGATCTTCATGTCTTCTCCTTATGTCTTACCTTGAGCTGTCGTCCTTTCTGATGAGCCTGAGAACAGCGTGATATATTCCCCTTATTACTGCGAATACTGCAAATACCGCAAGAAATCCCAGGATCCCGTATACGATATCCGCCAGTTCAACCAGGCCTGTTCCCGAGTACCACTGACCGATCTCTATGGCAAAGGTGATCACGATTATCAGAGTGAAAACATATATCCAGGCGATAACCATGGTGTGCCCGTGCTCGGCCAGGGATTTGAATATGGGATAAACAACGAATATCATCAGAAGGCCCAGAAGACCTATTACGATGAAGTGCAGCTGTTTATCCGTCAGAAAGTAGTTTTTTGAATCGTTTATGGAAAGTATTTTATCGTGAATCTTAGCGATCCAGTAAATAATATAATATACTATTGTTTTCATAATTAATCTCTCCCCTTTGTTTTATACCTAATAATATCATTACAAATATTATTCGTCAAATCAAACGTTCTTGCTAAAATCTCAGTCCTTTGATAATATTTAAATATATTCAGACAAGGAAGGTAAGACATGAAAAAATTCAGAGGATCAAGCGATTATGTCGCATCAAACGAGCTTATGAACGCAGTAAACGTGGCCATCGCCCTTGAGAAGCCCCTTCTCATCAAAGGCGAACCCGGTACAGGCAAAACCATGCTGGCCCAGTCCATTGCGGAAGCTCTCGACATGCCCCTCATCATCTGGGGAATTAAATCAACCACTAAAGCCCAGGAGGGCTTATACATGTATGATACGGTGCAGCGCCTCTACGACAGCCAGTTCGGCGAGGGCGACGTATCGGATATAAAGCAGTATATCAAGCTGGGAAAGCTGGGTGAAGCTTTCACATCGGATGAACAGGCCGTTCTTCTCATCGATGAGATCGACAAGGCGGACCTGGAGTTCCCGAACGACCTTCTCTGGGAGCTGGACCGCATGGAATTCTTTATAAATGAAACAAAGGAGACTGTGAAAACCAAGCACCGTCCCATCGTTATCATCACATCCAATGCGGAGAAGGAACTTCCCGATGCCTTCTTAAGAAGATGCATCTTCCACTACATCGAGTTCCCTTCTGAAGACAAGATGAGGGAGATCATAAAGGTCCACTATGGAAACGTGGATCAGAAGCTTGTGAACGAAGCCCTCAAGGCCTTCTATGATATCCGCGACATGAGGGATATCCAGAAGAAGCCTTCCACATCGGAGCTTCTCGACTGGATCCAGGCCCTTCAGATCGCAGGCTGCGATGTGAACAGAATAGCAAATGAGATCCCCTATATCGGTGTCCTTCTCAAGAAAAACCAGGACGTTGACACAGCAAGAGCCTACACCTTAAGGAGATAAAAATGTTTCTGGAATTCTTTAAGATCTTAAGGCTTCACGGGCTTAAGATCTCACTTGACGAATGGCTGGTGCTTGTTGAAGCCCTGGACAAGGGCATGGCTGAGAATTCCCTCGTGGAATTCTACTATCTCTGCCGCAACATCCTGGTCAAATCCGAAACTGAATATGACAAGTTCGACATGGCTTTTGCGGAATACTTCAGGGGAATAGAGTCTGTGGACGAGCTCCCTGAGGAGCTTAAGCAGTGGCTGTCCCAGGGAGAGCTTGAGAGGCTGCTCGAAGATATGCCGGAATGGGCAAAGGAGTACGACCTTGAAACCTTGAGGCAGATGTTCAGGGAGCGTCTTCAGGAACAGACCGAAAAGCATGACGGAGGCAACTACTGGGTAGGAACGGGAGGCACCTCCCCCTTCGGCCACGGCGGCTACAACCCTGCAGGAATCAGAGTCGGCGGGACAGGCCGTCACCAGTCCGCCATACAGATAGCGGGAGAAAGAAATTTCCGCGACTTCAGGCAGGACAATGAACTGGATACGAGGCAGTTCCAGATGGCCTTCAGAAAGCTCCGCCAATTCTCAAGCCGTGTGGACACGGCCAAGACTGAACTGGATATCGATGCCACAATAGATGCCACCTGTGATAATGCTGGCCTTCTTAAACTCGTATACGAGAAACCGCGCAAAAACACCGTGAAGCTTCTCCTTCTCATGGATTCCGACGGTTCCATGAGAAGTTACTCGAGGCTCTGCAGCCAGCTATTCCAGGCGGTGAACCAGTCCACACATCTTAAAGACCTTAAGATATTCTACTTCCATAACTGCATCTATGACTATCTCTATACGGATCCCTATATCATAGACGGCAGATGGATAGAGACAGAATGGGTATTTAAGAATCTTGGGTCAGACTACAAGGTGATAATCGTGGGAGACGCCGCCATGTCAAGCTATGAACTGACAGCCAGAGGCGGGAACATCAACTGGTATGCCTGGAATAAGGAGCCGGGAATCGACTGGCTTAAGCGTTTCAAAAGATTCTATGACAAGGTCATCTGGCTCAATCCCATCAAGGAATCCCGCTGGACCCATGCCTGGGGCGCAAGAACCATTTCCATGATAAGAGATATTTTCCCCATGTTCGAGCTCACCCTTAACGGGCTGGACAAGGGAATACATAAACTTCTGAACAACTAGGAAAAACTATGACTCAATACTATATAGACGAAAAAGACACAGAAAAAACAGAGAAAAGAAATAATCGCAGCACGGGATTTATCGTTGTTATCCTCATAGCTTTTGCCGTGACCCTTGTGGGAGAAATCCTTGGCATGATACCTTCCTTGATTCTTTCAAGGCTCACAGACGACGGAGGATGGAGATTTGTCTTTGATAATTATCTTCCTTTTATCGGGAGCTTCATCGTGATTCTGTTGTATATGGGAATCTGGGACAGACAGCTCTTCCGCACTGCCCTTTCCCCTTCCTCAGGAGGCCTTAAGGGAAATACCTTAAAGATGCTTCTTCTGGGACTTCTGCTGGGGCTCATCATGAATCTGATCTGCGCAGCGGTTGCCGTCCTTCACGGAGACCTTAAGTTCTCCGTCGGTGAATTTGACTTTGTTTATATGCTCGTCGCCCTTCTTCTCGTCGCCATACAGTCTTCCACGGAAGAACTGATCTTAAGATGTTATGTCTTCCAGGCTCTCAAAAGAAGATACGGACTCATTTACGCTCTTATAGTCAGCAGTGTATATTTTGCAGCAATGCACCTGGGAAATCCGGGAATCGGCTTCATGCCCATACTGGATCTGGTCCTTTGGGGAATACTCTTCGCCCTCATGATGCACTATTTCGACAGTCTCTGGTTCGTATGTATGGTGCACACAGCCTGGAACTACACCCAAAACTTCCTGCTGGGTCTTCCCAACTCAGGCCTTGTATCGGAACGCTCCTTCCTGCATCTGGAAGCAGCAAAGAGCAGCATCTTCTACGACTTCGACTTCGGAATCGAAGGAGGGCTCACCTCCATTATTGAAATGGTAATACTGACCGCGAT
>CAMPCK010000016.1 GCA_946645735.1 uncultured Clostridia bacterium | reverse complement strand
TTATTTACGGCCGAGGGCGACCATCTCACGGTTTCCAGGCATTCTTTCAGTTCTCCATATTTTACGCCTGTTATGGGCCTTGTGAAGTCTCTTTCAAAGAAAAGCATGTCATAGGGAAGCCTTGAATCGGCCTTTACACCTTTTCTCATGAGGGTCTCTCTGACGGACATTTTCTTTGCGGTATGTCCCAGAGGACTCATACAGGGCATAATCTCGTTTTCTTCAAGGTCCATGGCGTTTTCGAAGGCAGCTCTGTTCATGGTGCCTGCGATCCATACGGTTCCAAGACCAAGTTCTTCAATGGCATAGAGAAGAATCCTCTCAAATCCGTATCCGAAGGAAAGATCAGCATAGGGCTTAACCTCAGTTTTACCGGCAATATAGGTTTCAACTCCTGTTAGAACGGGACTTGTAAGGCCGTAATCAGCGGCTTCAAGTATTTTGTACTTTGCTTTTATTCCAAAGGGAGTCTCAACAGAATCCGCGAATTTTCTTATCTTAAGCTTTTCTTCTTCAGTAAGTCCTTTTCCATCATAGGAACGTACCGATCTTCTGTCCATTATAGTCTTTATCATCATGTTCTCCTTCAACCCATGATCATCTGGCTAAGCGGCAGCCAGAAAGGTACGAAAATAGTTATAATTGTTCCGGATATAAGCCCTGCGATACCAAGTTCAGGTCCTACGGCACGTGTTACGGGAATGAACATGGAATCCATGCATCCGCCGGCTCCGGATGCCAAAGGCGCACCCTTTGATATCCGTTTGATAAGAGGCATAGCAGTAACAGTTACTATGTCTCTGAAGATGTTCACCATGAAGCCATAGATCCCGGCTTCAACGCCGTAGGCTTCAGTCATGAAGGCTCCCGGCAGACTGTAATATCCCATGGTGGATGATGCGGTAACAGACCAGCACATGTCCACGCCCAGGATCTTAGCCATCAGGAATCCGGATATAAGTCCTCCTATAAATATCCCGAGCGGTATCAGAAGTATCCTGAGTCCCAGTTTTTTGATATATAGAAATGCTATCTTGTTGGTGGCAAGTGATACTCCGGCTCCTGTATAAAGAAATATCAGCGAGATATTCAGAAGCGTATCAAGAGTGGAATCCTCAATATCAGGAAATACGAATATACCGAGAATAAGTCCCAGAATTATGGCAAGAGGCATACAGATCATCAGAGGATCCACGCCCTTAGTCTCTTCAACGCCTTTAAGAGAGAGCCCCTTCTCTTCCATCAGCTTCAGTCTGATTTCTTCAAGGGGAAGTATGGTCTTTTCCATAAGAACCATGATCAGAACAGCAAAAAACACCGATCCCAGACACATTATGATACAGTTGAGACCGATCTTTCCTATGTTATCCAGCACTTCCCTGGAGGTTCCCACGTTAAGTCCCACAACGGCCATGAGAAGCATGAGAGCTGAATTCATTATGAAGTTTATTATGCTGAGAGCTCTTTCGGGAAGACCTTTCCAGTTAATGGCACACCCGAGAGCTATGCAGATAAAAGGAATGTATAAGGTCATCTTTCTATTTTTTGTGATCCTTGATCCTGTCTATAAAGGCGGTCATTTTATCTCTGTAAATGAAGCCTATCAGGGCAAGGATCAAAGCTATTACAAGGATGATTCCTGCTGCCAGATACTGCCCGCTGTCCACAAGGGAGCCCACAACTATGGAGCCCACAAGGCCCGGGAGTCTTCCAACCATGGAAATAATGAGAAACGGCAGGAACCTTATTTCTGATGCGCCTGCCACATAGCAGAGAATATCCTTGGGGATACCGGGAACCAGATAAAGGATGAAGCAGATGGTGTATCCCTTGTTGGAATTCATCCTTTCTGAATACTTCTCAAACTGTTCTTTACTCATGAAGAGGTGAACAAAGCCCCTTCCCAGGGTTCTTGCAAGGCCGAAGGCAATGGCTTCACCTATGAAGCAGCCGACTATGGCATATATAAGGCCCCAGAAATGGCCGAAAAGATAGCCTGCGGCAACCTGCATGACCTCCCCGGGGATCACGAAGATCACCACCTGGATTATCTGGAAGATCACGTACACCAGGCCGCTTAAGTGTCCGTAGCCCGCAATAAAGTCCTCTACCTGTTCAATGCTCTCGAACTGCATGAAAAAGTCCTTATGGGTAAAAAACACCCATAAGGGAATGAGTATTACTATGAGCACCAGGAAAAGCGCCTTTATAATTGTCTTCAGTTTTTCCCTGTCTTTAAACATCTCAAATCAGATCTTTATGTTAAAATAATACAGTAAAATAATTATGTAAATACCCTTGAATCTCAAAGACTGATTAGGCCTTCCTTCAGCATTTTATCAATGGATTTGTATACACCCATCTTGCTGTGATCGTGAGTGATGCCTCCCTGGAAATATACATTATATGGCTCTCTTATGGGTGCATCTGCACTGAGTTCAATGGATGATCCCTGATTAAAGGCACCTGCAGCCATGACTACGGGATCCTCATATCCCGGCATCTGCCATGGCATTAAGGTTACGTATGAATCGATGGGTGCAGCTTCCTGAACCCCCTGACAGAAGGTGACTACCCTCTTCTCATCCCCGAGCTTAATGGCCTGGATGATGTCAGAACGCTTTGCTTCAGGTTTGGGACATACCTCGTATCCGAGCTTTTCAAAGCACTTTCCGAGAAGAACGGCTCCCTTTACAGCGCCTGATACCACCTGAGGAGCGATGAAAAGCCCCTGGAACATGGATCTGGTCTGTCCGAAGGTGAGTCCGCACTCTCCTCCTATTCCAGGACATGTGAGACGGTAGAGAATCTTATCTATCATTTCAGCCTTGCCGGCAATGTATCCCCCTGTAAGAGCCAGTCCGCCGCCGGGATTCTTTATAAGGGAGGCTGCCATGATATCGGCTCCAACTTCAGTAGGCTCCTTGTAGTCTACGAATTCACCGTAGGAATTGTCCACCATCTTGATGATAGAAGGATCTATATCGTTCATGAAGGCTGCCCATTCTTCGATCTTGTCTATGGTCATGGCAGGTCTCCAGCCGTAGCCTGTGGAACGCTGAAGAGTTACCATTCTGGTCTTGGGACCTATGGCAGCCCTAAGGGCTTCAAAATCAATATTTCCGTCAGGAAGAAGCTCCACCTGCTTATAGGTCACGCCGTAATCCTTAAGGGATCCGTTTCCTGGTTCATATCCGGTGATTCCGATAACGGTCTGCATGGTGTCATAGGGAGCACCTGTGCAATAAATTAGTTCATCCCCGGGTCTTAAAAGTCCCAGAGGGATCAGTGCCAGAGCGTGGGTCCCGTTAACTATAGTGGGACGGCAGATAGCCTTTTCAGCACCGAAAACCTCGGCATAGACCTTCTCGATCATATCCCTCCCTGCATCGTCATAGCCGTATCCCGTATTCCACTGGAAGTGAAGATCGGAGATCCTGTTCTTCTGGAACACGTCAAGAACCTTGTACTGATTGTAAGCCATGATGTCATCAAGGACGTCGAACTGCGGCTTAACTTCCGCCTCAGCCTCCTTTACAAGACCGATGACACGCTCATCTATATCGAATTTTTCCTTAAGAATTTTTTCACTGTTAAGCATTAAATAACCTTCCTTTAACTATTCTTTTCTTTCTTCTTCCCACTCCATACCTTTTACCAGGTCGCGCTTCACGTTCATCTTCTGTCTTGCATAGAGCTGGGTGGTCGTTACCTGCTCATGATCGAGAAGCGCAGCGACGTCGAAGATTGAGTTTCCGCGGCCGATAAGGGATGTGGCTGCAGTTGCTCTCAGCTTATGAGGGCTGTATCCGCCCTTTCTTGTGGTATTAAGTGCAATGGATGTGTATTTTTTGACCAGTTCCCTGATCTGACGCTCCGTCATGCGCTTTCCCTGAAGAGAAAGGAAAAGAGCATCCTTGTGTTCGTCCTCGACTTCTGCGTCGGGTTTTCTCTCGTTATCTATATAGTCGTGGACCACGGCTGTAACAGAGTTATTGAGAGGCATTATGGATTCCTTACCCCTCTTCCTATATATCTTGAACTCCCCTCTTCCCCACTGGAAAGAACTTACGTTGAGCTGCTGGAGTTCGCTGAGACGGAGGCCGTAGGTAAGGAAAAGAATGAGTATCGCCTTATCGCGCTTCTTCGTCTTTTCCCAGTATGCACGTTCTTTCTCAGTAAGTCCCTGACCCGTGGTCACCGCATCCAGCATGATCATTACTTCGTCATCCTGAAGAGCCTTGATCTCACGCTCCCCGGGCTTGGGAACCCGGATGGGGTCGAAACCGTCCGTAATGTTCTTGTCCACCATCTCGTCTCTGTAGAGATACTTGAATAGGACAGAAACAGAGGATTTCTTTCTTGCAAGGGACTTGTTGTCGTTGGTGTAATATGTGACCACGTTATCCTCAACAACCTTGTACTTTCTGCAGTAGTCGATGAAGAGGTTCACGTCAACGGCCTTGACCTTGTTGAGATCGGAAAGCTTGATATCCTTTGTCTTCTCAGCATCTGTGAGATCTGTTTCATCGATGAGATACTGCATGAAGAATCTCACGTCGTGAAGATAGGCAAGCCTTGTCATGGGAAGGACATTTCCTTTCAGATACGCAAAATATCCCCTGAGGAACCTTGGAAGCTGTTCCTCAAGAGATTCGCATTCCATGTATATGTCGTTTTCCTTCTTGATCACGTTGTCCGGTTTGTCGGACTTGTTGTGAACCCTGATCTCAGTCTTATCTGCCATATTTTTGTATAAGTTCCTTTATCTTTTCCATGGCGCCTTCTTCACCCAGCTCTGTTATGTTTATCCAGTTCATGTCCTCATACCTTCTGAACCAGGTAAGCTGGCGCTTGGCAAGATGTCTCGTGTTCTGCTTTATCTTGTCAATGGCTTCGTCTTTTGTATATACACCGTCAAAAAAGCCGATGACTTCCTTGTATCCGATGCCCTTCATGGATATGTCTTCTTCCTGAAGTCCCATTTCAAGAAGATTCTCCACTTCCTTGAAGAGGCCTTCCTGAACCATGATATCCACGCGGCGGTTGATCCTGTCGTAGAGTTCTTCCCGGTCACGGGTGATTCCTATAAGGAGAACGTCGTAATCGGAAGTTCTCTCCTGTAGGCTGGAGAAATCTGATATACCCTTTCCCTTTGATGCCCCTTCAAGGGCTCTGATTACCTTTTTAAGGTTGTTAGGATGTATCTTCGAGGCTTTCACGGGATCCAGCTGTTCCAGCTTCTTATGGACGTATCCGGGCCCGAAAAGCTCTGCTTCATCCATGAGGGTCTTCCTGAACTCATCATCCTTATCGGCATCCGAAAAATCCATGTCATAGAGAAGAGAATTGAGATAAAGCCCGGTTCCTCCGCAGATCACGGGAGTTTTTCCTCTTGAGAAAATATCATTGATATATCCCTTTGCCATGTCCCTGTATCTGGCAACGCTGAAATCATCCCTGGGATCGATCTCATCGACGAGCCAGTGCTTCACCTGAGCCTGCTCCTCTTTGGTAGGCTTGGCGGAACCGATATCCATGAACTTATAGAGCTGCATGGAATCACAGGAAACTATCTCACCCTCCGTAAGCTGAGCTATCCTTATGGCATATTCAGTTTTACCTGATGCCGTAGGCCCTGCCACGGCTATGAGTTTTCTCTTTTCCGGCATATTTTACTGTACTCTCTTGAACATCTTTTCCAGGTCGTACTGAGTGAGTTTGATGGCTGTGGGTCTTCCGTGAGGACAGCTGAAAGGATTCCTGCAGTTTGCAAGATCCTTGAGAAGAGCCTTCATCTCGTTTAATGAAAGCTTGTCGTGTGCCTTGATGGCAGCCTTGCAGGACATCATGATGAGCTTGTTTATAACAACTGTATTTCTCATGCTGATACCGCTCTTCACGTTGTTCAGGAATTCCTTGATGAATTCATCAGCTTCACTGAGCTCCATGAACATGGGTATCTCAGTCACTCTGAAGGCGTTTCCTCCGAAGTCCTCTATGGTGAATCCCATTTCGGTCAGAGGGTCTCTCCACTCATCCTGATTGTCCATCTGTGAATAATCCACGTTTATGATAAGAGGAACGAGAATGGTCTGTCTCACCTTCTCACTTGCCTCATACTCGTTTACAAGTTTCTCATAGAAGACTCTTTCCTGAGCTGCATGCTGGTCGATGAGATAGAAATTATCCTTGTCAGTCGCTGTGATATACGTATCGAATACGCAGCCTGTAACCCAGAGATCATTGAAATCAAAGGGTTTGAGAAGCGGTGTGTATATTTCGATGGGAGTTCTCTGCTCGCTTACAGGCCTTGTGACGGGAATGGTTTCACGATTATCGGATCTCGGTCTCATGGAACCCACGGGAGTATTGATCCTGGCTTCTTTAAAGGTAAAATCAGAGACCGTTTCATCAGAGGCTTTTACTTCTTTATCCTGGCTGAAAAGTCCTGGTTCAGGTATTTTTCTCTCGGGTTCGGGCTTGGTAAATACCGCCGGAGCTTCGGGAGCCTTTGGCTTCTCAGCAAAGGTGGGCTTGTTCTCCATGGAACTTAAGATGGACTTTATATCCATCTGGTCTCCTTCGGGCTTCTTCGGCGCTGAGGCTTTGAAGAGGCTGTCGCTTCTTCTGTCATCCTTCATGAATGAAGGAATGCCTTCAAGCTTATCCATGCGGCTGTAAACCTGGTCCGCCACATCTACCACTGCATCCTTTGTCTGAAGAGCCCTGAAGATGGCTTCACCGATAAATTCAGCTACCTTTCCTTCTTCATCGAATCTCACTTCCCTCTTATTGGGATGGATGTTTACATCAAGGGTCCTGGGATCCACTTCCAGGAAAAGGAAGCATACGGGATATCTTCCTTCAAAAAGTCTCTCCCTGTATCCGTAGGTCACGCCCTTTTCCATTACGCGGGATTCAACGGATCTTCCGTTTACAAAGAATATCTGAGAGGCTCTTGAGGTCTTGGAAAAGGCCGGCGTTGAAACGTAGCCCTCCACTCTCATGCCTTCATCCTCCCATGATACGGGAACCATATGACGGCTGTCCACGCTTGGATAAACCCTCATGATGGTCTTGAACCTGTCGCCGTCTCCCAGGGTGGAGAAAAGGATCTTGTCGTTGTTTATAAGTCTGAACTTGATATCTTTGTAAGCCAGGGCCATGCGGCTTATGAAGTCGATAATAAGGCCTGCTTCGGCGCTGTCCGTCTTGAGGAACTTTGCTCTTGCAGGAGTGTTGTAGAAGAGATCTGTAACGACCACCGTAGTTCCGTCAGGACATCCGGTCTGCTCCTTTGTAAGGACGCGGCCTCCTCTGAACACAAGCCTTGTGCCGGTCTTGTCAGCATGAGGCTTTGTTATCATTTCAGTCTGGCTAACAGCAGCAATGGACGCAAGGGCTTCTCCCCTGAATCCCAGAGTCTCGATGGAGTCCAGGTCAATGGCTTTTTCTATCTTGGATGTGGCATGCCTTAAGAAGGCGATCTCCACGTCGTCAGCTTCAATGCCGGATCCGTTATCGGTAACTCTTATATATGACTTTCCGCCGTTTTTGATCTCGCAGATAATGGAATCCGCCCCGGAATCTATGGAGTTTTCAACCAGTTCCTTAATGATTGAAAGGGGTCTGTCTATGACTTCACCTGCTGCGATTTTGTCTGATACTGTCTTGTCTAATACTTTGATCATAGCTTTGTCTTCAATTCTTCTAATATCTTGATGGCTTCCGAAGGTGTCACATTCATCAGGTCAAGCTCCCTGAGTCTCCTGATTATGGGATCGGGAGTCAGGTCAAAGAGTGACATCTGAACATCTTCGGCAACTTTAAGGTTTTCTTTTTCAGGCAGTCTGTACTCGGTTTTTTCTGCCTTGGCTTCTATTTCGTTGAGCTTTATAAGGTCTCCTCTTTCCTCAAGTTCACTGAGCTTGTCCTCAGCCCTTTCGAGAAGGCTGTCGGGGATTCCTGCAAGCTTTGCTACCTGGATACCGTAGGATCTGGACGCGCTTCCCTCCACGATCTTATGAAGGAAAACAACGCTTCCGCCCTCTTCGGCTACGTCCACATTCAGGTTCTTCACGCCCTTTATCTCATCCTCAAGAACCGTGAGTTCATGATAGTGAGTTGCAAATAAGGTGCGGATCTGCTTCTTTTCAGAACAGAGTTCCTCGACCACTGCCCATGCGATGGAGAGACCGTCATAGGTGGATGTGCCCCGTCCGATCTCATCCAGGATTATGAGGGACCTGGGTCCTGCGTTATTAAGGATATATGAGAGTTCGGACATCTCAACAAAGAAGGTGGACTGTCCCTGAGCCAGGTTGTCGGAGGCTCCGATACGGGTGAATATCCTGTCGCATACGCCGATCTTCGCTGACTCCGCAGGAACGAAGCAGCCAGCCTGGGCCATGAGGACAATAAGAGCAGTCTGTCTCATATATGTGGATTTACCGGCCATATTGGGACCCGTGATCAGAAGCATGGACTGATCCTGATCGTTTATGTATGTATCATTTGATACGAAGAGTCCGTTGTCCACGGTCTGTTCTATTACGGGATGTCTTCCCTTGATTATGGATATCTCCATGGAATCGTCGATTACGGGTTTAACGTAATCGAGTCTTTCGGAAACATAGGCGAAGGACTGGAGAACATCCAGGTCAGAAATGGCTTCTGAGGTTTCCTGGATCTCTCTTATGAAGCTCTGGATGAAGTCCCTTATTTCGACAAAGAGTCTGTACTCCATATCGTTTATCTTGGCTTCCGCATTGAGGACCAGATTCTCCATTTCCTTGAGTTCCGGTGTGATATATCTCTCACCGTTTACCAGAGTCTGCTTCCTGATATATTCTTCAGGCACCTGATCCGCAAAGGATTTGGATACTTCAATATAATATCCGAAGACCTTGTTGTAGCCCACTTTGATGGTCTTTATTCCGGTGCGCTCCCTCTCCTTCTGTTCAAGAGATGAGATCCATTCTTTTCCGTCTTTAATGGAATATTTCAGATTGTCCAGTTCTTCTGAGTATCCGTCCTTGATGAGGCCGCCCTCTCTGATGGTGAAGCCTGCATCCTCGGATATGGCCCTGTCGATTCTGTCATAGACAGAGCTGAAATCATGGATCCTGTCGTTCAGGTCTCTCAGGATATCTGAAGACGCTCCGCTCAGTTCCTCCTTTATATCCGGAAGAACGGCGATGGAATTCCTCAGGGCGATGAGATCCTTGCCGTTGGCATTTCCATAGGCGATCCTTCCCATAAGTCTCTGGAAATCATAGATCTGCCTCAAAGCTTCCCTGATATTGTTTCTCATGAGAAGCTCGGTGAAGAGCTCTTCAACTCCGTCGAGTCTTCTGTTTATCTCATATGAATCGTTAAGGGGTTCTCTTAGCCACTGTCTCAAGCGGCGGGATCCCATGGCGGTCTGGCACTTGTCCAGGACTCCCAGAAGACTTCCCTTAACGTTCTTGTCATAAAGAGTCTCGGTTATCTCAAGGTTCCTGATGGTGGCCTTGTCCAGGGTCATGTGGGTGCCCACCTCATAGCGGTTGATGCGGGTAATGGCCTTGAGGTCCTGCTTCTGAGTCTCAAAGAGATATGAGAGAAGCGCTCCCAGAGCCATGACGTCCGCTCCTCTTCCGTCCATGCCGAGACTGGTA
>CAMPCK010000015.1 GCA_946645735.1 uncultured Clostridia bacterium | reverse complement strand
TTTACCAGAATGTCCCTGGGCGGCGTAAGAGATGAGGCTGAGATCAGAGGCCACAGAAGAACATACATCGGAGCCATTCCCGGAAGGATAATCTCCAATATCAAGGACTGCGGAGTCAACAATCCGCTCTTCCTCTTCGATGAAGTGGACAAGATCGGAGCTGACTTCAAGGGAGATCCCGCGGATGCTCTTCTTGAAGTGCTGGATCCCGAACAGAACAAGGATTTCACGGATCACTTCCTTGATATTCCTTTTGACCTTTCAAAGGTAATGTTCATCACAACAGCTAATACCACGGATACCATTCCCAGACCGCTTCTGGACAGAATGGAAATAATCCAGCTTTCAGGCTACACCGAGGATGAGAAGGTCAATATCGCAAAGAACTATCTCATCACAAAGCAGCTCAAAGCCAACGGACTTAAACCGAAGAACATTAATATTTCCGAGAGGGCCTTAAGAGACCTGATCAACTACTATACCAGAGAATCCGGAGTGAGAAATCTGGAAAGGGAGATCGGAAACCTCTCAAGAAAGGTTGCCAGAAAGATCGTAAGCAAGAAGGGAACATCCTTCAGGATCACTTCCGGAAACCTGGAATCATATCTCGGAAAGAAGAGATATCACTTTGATAAGGTGGAAGGCGAGTCTGAGATCGGAAATGTTACAGGCATGGCATGGACCCAGGTCGGAGGAGACACTCTCTTCATCGAGACTCAGGTGGTTCCCGGAACCGGCAAGATCCAGCTTACGGGTCAGCTGGGAGACGTGATGCAGGAGTCAGCTCAGGCTGCCATTACCTATATCAGGTCCATTGCTGATGAATACGGTATCGAGAAGGATTTCTACAAGACCTGTGATATCCACGTGCACGTGCCTGAGGGAGCTGTTCCCAAGGACGGACCTTCTGCGGGAGTTACCATGTTTACTTCCGTAATGTCTGCGCTTACAGGAACCCCTGTAAAGAAGGACGTAGCCATGACGGGTGAGATAACCTTAAGAGGAAAGGTGCTTCCTGTAGGAGGCATCAAGGAAAAGGTTCTCGCTGCCTACAGGGCAGGTATCAGAACCATCCTTCTTCCTGAGGAAAACAAGGCCGATGTGGATGACATTCCTTCCAATATCAGCAAACAGATAAAATTCGTATACCTTTCAAAGGCAAGGGAAACACTGGAGTATGCCTTTGACAAAAAAGATGATAATTAAAAAAGCAGAACTGGAGGCTGTGGCGGTCAAACCGTCACAGTATCCTGAAGACAATATGAAAGAAATCGCCTTCGCAGGGAGATCCAATGTGGGCAAGAGTTCGCTCCTGAACCTTCTTACCAACAGAAAGAGCCTTGCCAGGGTGTCCGGCTCTCCGGGAAAGACCAGGACCATCAATTTCTACAGGATAAATGATGAGTTCAGGATCGTGGACCTTCCGGGCTACGGATATGCAAAAGCCTCCAAGGCTGAGCAGGCCACCTGGGGAGAAATGATGGAAAGGTACCTGGAAAACAGGCAGGGCCTCATTATCGTCGCACAGCTTGTGGACGTAAGGCATGCCCCTTCGAAGCAGGACCTCCAGATGTACGAATATCTCAGATATTACCATCTGGACGGCCTGGTGGTTCTCACCAAGGCGGACAAGGTTTCCAGAAATGAACTGAACAAAAACACAGCTATGATCAGAAAGGCTCTGGAATTGAAGCCCGAAGACATAACAATTCCCGTATCCGCTCTCAAGAGGACAGGATATGACAAACTTCTTATGGAATTTGACAGATTGTTAGAGGAATAAAGATGCAGTTTTTCAGCTTCAGATTTCTTATGAAAAGGTTAAAAGCCATAGTGTCAATGATGAAGGATAAGACCGTGCCCAAAAGGAAGAAGGCACTTGTCATCTTCGGTCTTATCTATCTTGTATTGCCTGTGGATATTATTCCGCCCATCCTGTTTCCCTTCGGATTCCTGGACGATCTGGTGCTCTGGCTCTGGATCATATGGCACTTGAGCGATATCCTGGATACCTACTGGATGGGTGAGAAGACGGAAGACTATTCCGGAAACTTCAAAGCGGAGAATCTTGTGGAAAACGTGACCTACAACGTGGATGATACCGCAGAAGATCATGAAGCGCCGCAGGATGAAGAGAAAAGAGAAAAATAGGAGATTGAGAGATGGATGTAACAGTAGGAAGAATTCTTTTTACCGAGGAGCAGATCAGGGCCAAGGCCAAGGAAGTAGCTGCTCAGATCAATGAGGACTATAAAGGGGAGTCCCTTTATCTGGTGGGCACCTTAAGAGGCGCTGTAGTCTGGATGGGAGATCTGATGAAGGAGATCACTCTGGATACAGAGATCGATTTCATCGCAGCTTCCAGCTATCAGGGAACCGATTCCACAGGAGTGGTTACCATCAAGAAGGACCTGGACGGAGACGTTACAGGAAAGAACGTGATCATTGTAGAGGATATCGTTGATACCGGATTCACTCTTTCAAAGCTTCTTGAGTACTTCAGAGGAAAGGGTGCCAAGTCTGTTGAGATCTGTTCCATGCTTTCCAAGCCATCAAGAAGAAAGGTTGATATCGATCCCAAGTACAACGGCTTTGTTATAGACGATCTCTTTGTTATAGGCTACGGCCTCGACTACAATCAGAAGTTCAGAAATCTGCCCTATATCGGCGTGGCTGAGCTCAGATAGGGAGAGTATATGGACACATATAAATGCAATTATCATATGCATTCCTGCTACTCTGACGGAGCTCTTACACCGGCACAGCTCGTCAGGAAATTTGTGGATGAGGAGTATGATATCATAGCTCTTACAGACCATGATGGCATAGGAGGAGTCAAGGAATTCCTTGCTGCCTGCGAAGCAGCGAAGGTACAGGGTGTAGCGGGAGTGGAGTTCAGCACATCCCACGAATTCAAGGGAAAAAATCTTGAAATACATCTTCTTGGATACCGTTTCGATCCTGATAACGAGGAACTCATAGAAGCTACTGAACTTCTCAAAAAAAGACGCCATGACAGAAATGTAAAACTTCTGGCGAAACTCAATGAGATGGGCTATGAGATGAATCTGGAGGAACTGGAATCACAGTCAAAGGGAAAGTATGTGGGTAAACCCAATATAGCCAGGCTCATGACCGAAAAAGGCTATGTGTCATCACCCAGGGAAGCCTTTGATAAGATCCTTGAAACTCCTGAGATCAGGTCCATCAGAAAGGAAAAGATGACCACAGAGGAGGCCATCGGCCTCGTGCTCAGGGCAGGAGGACAGCCTTTTGTAGCTCATCCCGGAAAGATCAGGGATCTCGGGGAGAGGGAGAGCGAAGAATTCTGGAGCAACTTTGAGGAGCTTCTTAAAGAACTGAAGAAAGCAGGTCTTAAAGGCCTTGAATGTATATATCCCGCTCATTCAGAGAATGAAGAGTACAGATTCATACAGCTTGCGGGCAAGTATCATCTTCATATCTCATCGGGCACGGATTATCACAGCGATGATTTATAAGTTACACTTTTTTTCACGAAGGGAGAAGACATGGATATATTCAGCAGGAGAAAAGTGGCTGCATCAGTGAGGTCAGACGAGGATTTTTATGAAGCGCTGAAGTCTGATGTTGAAGTGATATTTTTACAGAACTCAAATATCCTCAACATAAGCGATCAGATTTCAGCGGCACACGATGCAGACAAAAAAGTTTTTATTCACATGGATTTTGCAGAAGGAATCGGCAAAGACCGTGCAGGACTCAACTTCGTCAAGCTTATGGGGGCTGACGGGATCCTTACCACTAAAACAGGTATGATCAGGTCCGCAAGGGATATTGGGCTGACGACTGTACAGAGATTCTTCATTGTGGACTCTCACTCAGTTGACACAGCTGTTGATTCCATTAAGATAGCAAAACCGGACATCGTAGAGATAATGCCCGGAATAGTTTATAAGAAAATAAAGGAATTTGCAGATAAAACAGACACGCCGATCCTGGCTGGCGGACTCATAGAGTTCGAGGAGGAAGTGGACACAGCCATTTCCCAGGGGGCCATGGCAGTATCAACGGCAAACAGATATTTATGGAATTATAAGTAACGGAGGGAAAAATGAAAATCAAGTTTTGCGGTGCTACAACAGGCGTTACAGGTTCATGTCACATGCTTTACACAGAGAGGCACAGAGTGCTTCTTGACTGCGGACAGTTCCAGGGAAACAAGGAAATGGATAAGTTAAACTACGAGCCTTTTCCTTTTGATCCTGAATCCATAGAGAACGTGATCCTGAGCCATGCTCATATCGACCACTGCGGAAGACTTCCGCTTCTTGTGAAGCGCGGTTTCAAGGGAAATATTTACTGCACGGATGCAACTGCAGACCTTCTTCAGGTAATGCTCATGGACAGCGCATATATCCATGAAAAGGATGCCGAATGGCAGACCAAGAAGAATGCCAGAACAGGAAAGCCTCCTGTAGAGCCTCTCTATACGGTGGCAGATGCTGAGAAGGCTCTTAAGCTTGTAAAACCCATTCTTTACGATCAGCTTGTAGAACTGAACGATGAGATGAAGATCGTTTTCAACGATGCAGGTCACATCCTCGGTTCAGCCATAACAGAGATCTGGGTAACTGAAAACAACAAGACCTCCAAAATCGTATTCTCAGGAGACCTTGGTGTTACCAACAGACCTATCTTAAGAGACCCCAAGAAGATCAAAAAAGCCGATTATCTCATTATGGAGACCACCTACGGCGGAAGACTCCATCCTGAGAATGCAACAAGCATCGACAGACTGATCCAGATCATAAAAGAAACAATAGGCCGCGGAGGAAGCGTTATCATTCCCGCCTTCGCAGTAGGACGTACCCAGGAGCTCATCTATGAACTCAACATGTTCTATGAGCATCACCCTGAATATCAGAAGCTCCTGGAAAACGTCGATGTATTTATAGACAGCCCCATGGCTACTACAGCAACTGAGGTATTCAGAAGAAATGCCCAGGTATTTGACGAGGAGACCAAGGAACTGATCCTTTCAGGAGACAATCCGCTTGATTTCAAGAATCTTAAGTTCACAAGGTCCACTGCAGAGTCACAGGCTCTCAATATGGACAGAACTCCCAAGATCATCATCAGCGCCTCCGGCATGTGCGAAGCAGGACGTATCAGACATCACCTTAAGCACAACCTTTGGAATGCCAAGAACAGCATCGTATTCGTAGGCTACCAGGCTGAAGGAACCCTGGGAAGAGTTCTCATTGAAGGCGCCAAGGAAGTCAAGCTCTTCGGAGAGACCATCATGGTTGCTGCTGAGATCCACAACCTGGAAGGATTCTCAGGACATGCCGATGAAAACGGACTTCTTGACTGGCTCGGCGGCTTCCAGATGATTCCCAAGCAGATCTTCCTGGTACACGGCGAAGAGGAATCCAAGATCGCCTTTGCCAAGGCTGCACAGGAAAAACTCGGCATTTCAACCACACCTATATTTGCCAACTCTGAATTTGAGCTTGAGACAGGCGAACTCATCGCTCAGGATGAAGTGATCAAAGAAGTTATCGATGAAGAGGGATTCGAGAACCTGAAGGGCAAGATCACTGACATGCACGCTCATATCGAAAACATCCTTGGCCAGACCGAGAATGCAGTCAATGGAAATATCTCACCTAAAAAACTCACAGAGATCAACAATATCGTTCAGGAACTTGAGAAGGTAGCCATGAACCTCGGATCAGCAGTTACAAAGGAATAGAGCTATGAAAAAAGCCATCATCATAGGAATCGCCGGCGGCACAGGATGCGGCAAGAGCACCTTTATCAACAAGATAAAGGATGAATTCAATGACAATATCAGCATTTTGAGCCACGATTTCTACTATAAACAGCATAATGACATTCCCTTTGAGGACAGAAAAAAGATCAATTACGACCATCCCAACGCCTTTGATACGGATATCATGATTGAGCATATAAAGGCTCTGGCAGAGGGTAAGGCCATTGAGAGACCCGTATATGATTTCACCATCCATAACAGGATCGATGAGACGGTTACGGTTTATCCCGCCAAGGTCATCGTAGTGGAAGGCATCCTTATCTTTGAGAATAAGGAGCTCAGGGACCTCTGCGACATAAAGGTCTTTATTGATACCGATGCGGACGTCAGGATCATCAGAAGGATCATCAGGGACGTCCAGGAAAGAGGAAGAACCCTGGACAGCATCGTAAACCAGTATCTTACCACGGTTAAGCCCATGCATGAGATGTTTGTGGAACCTTCAAAGAAGTATGCGGACATCATCATCCCTGAGGGAGGATTTAATCAGGTAGCGCTTGAAATGCTGAACGAGAGAATACATTCATTATTAAGGGACTGACACTATGAACAAATCTTTTGACAAGCTGATTTCTTATGCATTCTTTGTTTTTGTTGCGCTTGTATGGGGATTGTCGTTCCTTGTTACCAAGGAAGCTTTAAGTGAACTTGATGCCATAGAAGTACTCGCCGTAAGGTGGGGTATTTCTATGGTTTTTTATGTGCTGGCTGCGGTGATCGGCATCGTAAAGGTAAACTACAAGGGGAAGAATATAAAGAAACTCCTGCCCCTTGTTATGTGTCAGCCCTGTGCTTATTCGCTTCTGGAATGTCTCGGAGTCGACCATGCCACAGCTTCTGAAGCATCCAT
Organism: uncultured Clostridia bacterium; assembly: GCA_946645735.1. The sequence continues at coordinate 3,215 of CAMPCK010000015.1, read as the reverse complement.
AATCATTGCAGCAGTTCCCGTGGTGGTAATCGTGGAAGAGTTTCTTTTCCTGAAAAAAAGACCCGTAAACAGAGCTATCCTCGGCGTAGTAATCGCTTTCTCCGGAGTGATCCTCTGCATTCTTCCCGGAGCTGCAGACTCCGGAAGGTCACAGCTTATAGGCTATCTCTTCCTTATTGCAGCAATAACCGTAGGAGGATTCTACAATATCGGTGTCGGGGTTCTCTCAGGTGAATTCAGCATCATGGAGATTTCCTGCGCCATGTCCGTAAGCGGCGGAATATTTTTTACTCTGGTAAGTCTCTTCTCAGGAAGGGGACTTCATCCGTACCAGGTATTCTTTTCAGGAGGACCTGTCATGTGGCAGCTGCTGTTCCTTGGCCTCGGATGCGGAGTTCTCTGCTATTTCATGTATAACTACAACCTGGGAAGACTGAATTCAACCATTGCTTCCTGCATACAGACAAATTCCATAAATATCGTTGGGGTTGTTGCCGGTATCCTGATCCTGAGCGACCCCTGGGGCTGGTATACTGTGATCGGACTGGTGCTCATGAGCACAGGAATAGTGATCTGCGCTCTTGCAAATAACAACTCACAGGAATCTTGACGGAAGTCTTTAAATGTGATATTACAGAATTGCAATTGGGGTAACAGAAGTTTGAACTCACGATAAAGAAAGTGAGGGCAAACAGATGAACGATTATCAGCAGAGAAGAGAAAGAAGCTATGTGCTTCCGCAGGCGGTTTACAGACAGGCACTGTATGCGGTAAAGGATCTGGGACGACTCAGGGCGAAACTGAGATTCCTTGAGGAGGACGTCATGAGCCTTACGGGGCGGGATCCCGCCATGGTATTTACCCAGGCCAGCATCGTGTCTGACATTACGGGGAACAGGGCATCGGAAATAGCGTCTACCTTTTCAAGGATCAGCGCCATAGAGAACGCCTTCAATAAAGTTCCGGACAAGTACAGGGCGGGACTTGAAGAGAAACTCATTTATGATGTTCCCTACAGCAACCTGGGCTACTGCCTCAATACCTGGAAAAAATGGCAGCAGGTACTGATATTTCATGTAGCTGTCAATTTAAAGCTTCTTTAGGATTGTATTTAAAAAAATACAAAGAAAAATTAAAAATGGGCTGAAAAGGACGTTTTAATGTGATATTATGCTATCATCTTAAAAAGTCAAAAAGGATGTGATCATAACGCAGGTGAATTTTCATCTGCGTTTTGTTATGCCCTTAAAAGGAGGGAAGTGTATGATTCGTGTTCTGATAAACTCCGGAAGCCCGGAATTCAGGAAAAAACTTGCCGGGAGGCTCTGCGAGCTGTCTGACAGGCTGATGATAAGCCTGGATGAAGGGGAAGAAGACGGAGGAAACGAATATGACTTCATCATAGGAGATGAAATGGGTAAAGATATTTTTCCCGTATCAGCTCTCCTCAATAAGATATCAGCTGCTTATTCCATCAAGGAGGGAAAGCCTTTCTACGGGCCTGAAAAGGGCATCAGAAAGGCTTTTTTCTTTACTTCCCCATACGGAGGAAGCGGCACTTCATCCATAGCCTTCACCTTTGCAAGACTCCTTTCGGGAAAGATGAATGAGAAGGTGCTCTTCATGGATACGGGAAGGGACGGACTCATCTACGGAGAGTTCACAAGGAAGGCGGAAGGAAAAAGAGAGGAGCTTCTCTACAGGATAAACAAGGGAAGGCCCGTGGAAGCCGGAAGATATCTTTCGGAAGATTATTATGGCCCTCAGTGCATCAGTGTAAATGCCGGCAGTTTTGCTCAGACGGCAGAGGCCCTTTCGCAAAATATGGATATTACATCTCTCGTGGCGGTTTCCGAACCTGAGGACGGCATCTTTGATGAGGTTCATGTCATAAGAGTTTTGGATATAAAGGATGCCAGATATCTTCTGATCAGTGATGATGAGGATGTTTTTACCGTTCACAACAGAGATTATATAAACAGGGTGAACGGCAGAATAATATACTTAGCCGATGATCCTCTTTCCTTCAAGACTCCGGAAGGCGGCGTGAGGATATCCATGGATGGGGAGTTCGCAATAGGTGTGGAGAAGCTCTTAAGGGAGGTGACGGGATATGACGGATACAGATGAATTCAGAAAAAGATGTCTTATGAAATGCCGCGAGGAGCTCTTAAGAAAAGAATCCAAAGACGAAACGGATCCCATGGATATGATAATCAGGACCGTGTTCCGGGAACCGGGATCAGATGAGATAGACGAGGATATTCTGGACATGATAATACTCAGGATATTCTATATGACCAGGGGAAATCTCGGCATCCTGGATCCTCTTCAGGAGGACGATGAGGTAAACGAGATCATGGTAAACGGAAAGGACAATATTTTTTATGAAAAGGGAGGAAGGGTCCATCGCTATCCGCTTACCTTTGACTCTTCTGAAGACCTGGAGGAGGTCATGAGAAACATAGCTGGAAGGGTCCACCGTGAGATAAATGAGCTGAATCCCATCGTGGATGCCAGGCTTCCCGACGGCTCCAGAGTCAACGGGGTCTACAGCAACGTGGCGGTCAACGGCCCCATACTGACCATAAGAAAGTTTAACGACAGGTATATGACCATGGATGACCTGGTCTCAAACGGAACCATGGACCGTGAACAGGCGGAGTTTCTCGAGGCTCTGGTGAGATGCGGCTACAACCTTTTTATATCGGGAGGAACCTCGTCGGGAAAGACCACTCTTCTCAATGCGCTTTCAGCGTCAATTCCAAAGGAGGAAAGGGTCATCGTGATCGAAGACTCCATGGAGCTCAAGCTCAATCACATCGAAAACATTGTCCACATGGAGTGCAGGAATGCAAACTCCCAGGGAAAAGGCCTGGTGACCATGTCTGATCTTATCAGGGCAAGTCTCAGAATGAGGCCCGACAGGATAATAGTGGGGGAAGTAAGGGGAGCAGAGGTGCAGGATATGATCCAGGCCATGAATACGGGTCATCCCGGATCCATGTCCACGGGTCACGGAAACTCCTGTGAAGGAATGCTGAAGCGCCTTGAATCCATGTATCTCATGGCAGTCCCCCTGGGGATCGACGCCATCAGGGAACAGATAGCAGAGGGCATTGACATCATGGTCCACGTGGAAAGAGTGAGGGAAGGGACAAGGCGTATTATGGAAATAAAGGAGATCGTCGGATATGAGAGGAGCTCCTTTATTC
>CAMPCK010000014.1 GCA_946645735.1 uncultured Clostridia bacterium | reverse complement strand
CTGAGATAGTTGAGGAACCCAAGTCCGGGCTCGAACAGGCTCAGGAAGAACTCAAGGGGGTTCAGGCAGAAGCTCAGGACATCGCATCTTCAGTTGAGGAGAGCGAAGTTATGAAGATCGAGGACAAGGTTGAATTCACACCTGAAGAGCTTGCTATTATTGAAAGCTACGCAAAGGCAGTAGATCTTACAGATACCAACTGTGTACTTCAGTATGGTGCAGATGCCCAGGAAAAATTATCACAGTTCTCAGAAACTGCTCTTACTAACGTAAGAACAAGCAATCTCGGAACCATAGGCGATTCACTTGCAGGACTTGTTACTGAGCTCAGAGGCTTCAGTGCTACAGAGGAAAGACACGGACTCGCCAAGCTTTTCCATAAGGCTCTTGATCCCATCGAGGAGATGAAGAACAGATATGACAAGGCAAACAACAACGTTGAGAAGGTAATCAACATCCTTGACGGACATCAGGTAACCCTTACAAAGGACATCGCTGTTCTTGATGAGCTCTTCAATGCAAATACAGAGAATTTCAAGAATCTTTCCATGTATATCGCAGGCGGAAAGAAAGCTCTTAAGGAAGCAAGAGAGGTAACTCTTCCCGCTATGAAGAAGAAAGCAGAGGAAACTCAGGACCAGGGAGATCTTCAGGCTGCAACAGACTATGCACAGATGATCGACAGATTCGAAAAGAAGATCTATGACCTTGACCTTACAAGAACCGTTTCCCTTCAGATGGCTCCTCAGATCAGAATGATCCAGAACAACGACACTCTCATGGTTGAGAAGATCCAGACTGCACTGGTCAACACCATTCCTCTCTGGAAGAGCCAGATGGTTCTCGCCCTCGGTCTTGCCAATTCTGAAGAGGCCCTCAAGGCACAGAGAGCTGTATCTGAAACAACCAATGAACTCTTAAGAAAGAATGCTGAACTCCTTCACGACACCACCGTCGGAGTTGCTCAGGAATCCGAGAGAGGCATCATTGACATCGAGACCCTTACAGAGACCAACAACAAGCTGATCTCCACCATCGATGAAGTAATGCAAATCCAGAAGGAAGGACACGAAAAGAGAGTCGAAGCTGAGATCGAACTGAGAAGACTTGAAGGCGAACTCAGAGACAAGGTTCTTGAAACCGTTTCATAATTTTACGTTAAAGCTTAATGATTTTATGACAGGCACATGGAGTTTATTAAGGCTCCATGCGCCTGTTTTATGAGTAAGAGGATAATATATGTTTGACGCAAAAGCATATTACAAAAGATTACAGAAGTACACTGAAGATATCAGAAAGATAACCGATTTCAAACCTGATATCGCCATCGTTCTGGGCTCCGGCCTGGGAAACTTCGCAGACAATATAGATGTAGTCTGCGAGATACCATATTCTGAACTTGAAGGATTCCCCGTATCGACCGCACCGGGACATACGGGAGCATATATAATGGGAACACTGAACGGGGTGAAGCTCATCTGCATGAAGGGCAGGATCCACTATTATGAAGGCTATGAAATGAGCGAGGTTGTTCTTCCCTTAAGACTCATGCACATGCTGGGAGCAAATACCGTTATTATCACCAATGCTGTGGGCTGCATGAACGAGAACTTCAGCGTTGGCAGCTTCATGGTTTCCCGCGACTGCATAGCTTCATTCGTTCCTTCACCTCTCATCGGACAGAACATCGATGAGTTCGGACCCAGATTCCCCGATATGTCTGAGATCTATGACAGGGAACTCAATTCAAAGGTCCTTGAAATAGGTAAGGAGAAGGGCCTTGAGGTAAACGAAGGCGTATTCATCCAGCTCACAGGACCTCAGTACGAGACAGCATCAGAGATCAGGATGTATAAGGCACTCGGCGCGGACTGCTGCGGCATGTCTTCCGCGGTTGAGGCAATTACCGCATCACACATGGGAATGAAAGTATGCGGCATCAGCTGCATCACCAATATGTGCACGGGAATAAGCAAGACCAAGCTGTCCGGCGAAGAGGTCATCGAAGTCGGAAACAGAGTGGCAGGAGATTTTGAAAAACTGGTTACAGGGCTTGTGGAGACTATAGGAAAGTGAAAAATTATACCTTAAAGCTTAATTCAGAATATGCAGGAATATTCGGTACTTACTGGATATTTTACTGCGTCATTTCCAGCTTCTGCTCGGCTTACCTTCTCGATATAGGATATTCAAATTCAGAGATAGGAATAATACTGGCGGTTGCATCGGTAGTTTCAGTATTCATGCAGCCGGCTCTTGCCAACATTGCGGACAGATCAAAAAAACTGGATGCCATAGGAGTTGCAGAGATCAGTGCTCTTTGCATGCTGATCCTGGAACTCGGAATGCTCATCATAAACAGGAAGACTCTGGCCCTCTGGGTAATCTACGTTCTCGTCATGGCCTGGGAGCTGGCTCTTCAGCCGCTCTTCAATTCCCTGGCAAGAAGACTCTCGGAGACAGGGCATAAGATCAATTTCGGCGTCTGCAGATCGGGAGGAAGTCTGGCCTATGCCATCTTCACAGCCATTCTCGGAACCTTTGTGGAAAAGTACGGAACCGGCATACTTCCCGGTACAGGCGTTGCCTTCCTTGCTCTTCTTCTCGGCGTGCTTCTCATAACGGGAAGGACCTTCAGAAGAGCCATGGCAGAGAAGGGGAGATCAGAAACTTCAGTTTCTGAAACAACCGCAGAGGATACTCTTGAAGAGATTGATCTCAGAACCTTCATAAAAAGGAACAAACTCTTCATTCTTCTCAATGTCTTCATTATGATCCTTTTCTTCCAGAACACCATAACCAACAACTTTATGTTTCAGGTTGTTGAGGGCGTAGGAGGAAATTCAGAGGACATGGGAAGGATCTTCGGAGTCATGGCCTTTGTGGAAATACCGGGACTCTTCTTCTTTGATGCCATTCACAAGCGCTTCAGCTGCAGCACTCTTCTCAAGTTTGCTTCCGTGAATTTCACCCTGAAGCTGCTTACCATGTACCTTGCAGACAGCGTGCTGATGATATATGCGGCCCATTTCTTCCATATATTTGCCTTTTCCATCTTCCTGGCAGGAATAGTCCAGTTCATTAACGAAATTATGTCCAGGGGAGAGGCTGTAAGGGGTCAGGCGGTATACACCACAGCTATAACTATAGGCGGGGTATTCGCAAATATTATCGGAGGAATCATCCTGGATGCATCGGGTCCCAAACTCATGCTTTTGGTGTCAACAGTACTCGCCCTGATAGGTACGACCGGCGTATTTTTGATCATAGGAAAGATTGTTAAAAAATCCGAAAACCCTTGAAAAATCTATGTTTTTTGCGTTTTCAATTGACATTGAGCAAGGCCTGTGATATTATCATATTGACTTTAATATATACTTTATGGGAGGAGATATTTACCATGAATAAGACAGAATTAATCGCTAAAGTTGCAGAAGCAGCAGGACTTACAAAGAAAGACGCTACAGCAGCAGTAGGAGCTACATTCGCAGCTATCGAAGATGCACTTGTAAAGGGTGATAAGGTTCAGCTTATCGGATTCGGTACTTTCGAAACAAGAAAGCAGGCTGAAAGAATGGGTAAGAACCCTCAGACCGGCAAGGCTGTTAAGATCGAAGCATGCACAAAGCCCGCATTCAAGGCTGGCAAGGCTTTAAAGGAAGCTGTAAACAAATAAGCGATATTTAATAAGTCAGTAAAGCGGCAGGTTTACCTGCCGTTTTTTGCTGTCCGTGTTTATGGAAGCGGTTTTACGCCGTTTTGTTGTTTTCTGATCCGTAGCTTCAGTTTTTTGCACAAAATAAACTTGAACAGCAGAGGGTTTTAAACTACAATTAAAATATGTATAAGAATGACAAAAAGCCAAATTCAATAAGAGGAAGAGTCAAGCTTCTGGCGGTGGGACGAAAGGATTTCATTATTACTCTTGCGTCTTTTGTTTCCGTTACCATAGTTTCCTTCTTCTTCCTTAAGACGGCGTCAGACCCGACCCTTAACATTGCCATGCTGTATACCATAGGAGCCTTCATAGCTGCCAGATATACAGAAGGATATCTTTATGGCATAGTCTATGCGGTCTGCGCGGTTCTTTCGGTTAATTTCTTTTTCACTTATCCCTACGGAACCATAAATTTCAGTATCGAAGGTTATCAGGTAACTTTCCTCGGGATGCTGGTAATAAGTCTCTTTACATCTGTATCCAGCTCTGCTCTCAAAGCTCAGCAGGATCTTTTGTCTGCCCAGGAAAAGAAACTGATGGAAGCTGAAAAGGAAAAGATGAGAGCCAATCTCTTAAGAGCCGTTTCTCATGACCTGAGGACACCTCTTACGGGGATCATCGGAAACAGTGAATCTGTTATCGAAAACGGAAGTTCCATGTCGGATGAGGAGAAGCTGGAGATCGTAAAGGATATAGATCAGGATGCCAGGTGGCTGCTCAATATGGTGGAAAATCTTTTGTCAGTAACCAGAATGGATGACCAGAATTCCAGGGTAAACAAAACTCCTGAAATGGTGGACGAAGTCGTGTCCGCTGCCGTAATGCAGTTCAGGAAGCGCTTCCCGGGAACAGAGGTAATTGTAAAGGTTCCCGATGAACCAGTCATGGCCGATATGGATGCCATGCTTATCCAGCAGGTAATAATCAATATCCTTCACAATGCCAAGGTCCATTCGGGAAGTACGAAGCCTCTGGAACTCAACGTGTCTAAAGACGGAGACCATGTCGTATTCTCCATAAGAGATTACGGAAGAGGAATCGATCCCGACAGACTCGAGACCATTTTTGACGGAGAAGGATATAACAGGGAGCAGGTAAGCTCCGACGGATACAAAGGAATGGGAATAGGCCTTTCGATCTGTAAGACCATTGTTCTCGCCCATGAAGGAAACATAAAAGCTTTAAACCACGAGGACGGGGCGGAACTCATATTCAGCCTGCCCGTAAACATGGAGGATATAGAGGATGTATCAGAGAATTTCAGTACTGGTTATTGAAGACGAGAAAAGCATATGTGATTTTATTTCAAGGACCCTTGAGATAAATGACTATAAGGTCATGGCGGCTTCCACAGGAAAAGAAGGGCTGGCAGCCATTACATCGGCCCTTCCGGATATGGTCCTTCTGGATCTCGGACTTCCCGACATGGACGGAAATGAGATCATAAGAGAGACCAGAAAGTGGTCCAGCATGCCCATCATAGTCATATCAGCAAGAACTCAGGAGAGGGAGAAGGTAGAGGCTCTGGACTCCGGAGCCGACGACTATATCACCAAGCCCTTCGGTACCAGCGAACTTCTTGCAAGAATCAGAACTGCTTTAAGACACAGCAACAAGATGAACACGGGAAGCTCACTTGAGACCAGGCCTTACAAAGCAAAGGATCTCGTGGTTGATTTTGATAAAAGACGTATTATCCTTAAAGGAGAAGAAATTCATCTCACAAGGGTTGAATACAAGATCGTGTCATATCTTGCACAGAATTCAGGTAAGGTCATAACATACGATTCTCTGATCAACCAGATCTGGGGACCCTATGCAGGAGACAACAACAGGATCCTGAGAGTAAATATGGCCAATATCAGAAGAAAGATTGAATCCAACCCGGGGGAGCCGGAGTACATCTTTACCGAGCTTGGAGTTGGATACAGAATGATTGAGGATGAGGGATAAATGGAAAAAGTAAGAGTCAGAACTGTCAGACCCTATGATGTTCTCATAGGAAACAAGCTTACGGATGAAATAGTGAGCCGCCTGCCTGACAGCTGCAAAAAAATAGTGCTTCTCTGGGACGAAGCGGTATTCTCCGGTTATGTGGCAGAAATAGGGAATGCCATTGAGAAGGACGGAAGGGAAGTCATGGCGGTCTCCGTGGAAGGCGGGGAAAACGCCAAGACCATAGAGACCTACGAGAAGGTTATGAAGATCATGGGAGACTTCAATCTCTCCAGATCTGATGCGGTCTTCGGAATCGGCGGAGGAACGGTTATGGACTTGGCCGGATTCGTAGCATCCACATACAAGAGAGGTGTGGATCTGGTGCAGCTTCCGACTACGCTTCTCGCAGCATGCGATGCCTCTGTAGGCGGCAAGAACGCCCTGAATCTCGGAGACATAAAGAATGTCATAGGGACCTTCTATCAGCCCTGTCTCGTTGCCATAGATACAAGATTCCTTTCAGCCCTTGACGATGAAGTCTTCAGTGCAGGCTGCTCTGAGATAATCAAGATAGGGATCATAGGAGATTCTTCCATGGTGGAGATGCTGGAGAAGAAATCCCTTCTTAAAAACAGAAGCGATGAAGAATATCTTGTAGAGATCATAAAGAGGTGCATACAGATAAAGGCAGGGATTGTGGAATCTGATGAAAGGGATGAGGGACCGAGAAATATCCTTAATCTGGGACATACTCTGGGACACGCCATAGAAGAGGAATCAGACTATAAGATCCATCACGGCCAGGCTGTGGCCATGGGCATGGTGCTCATTACAAGAATCGCGGAGAATAAGGGAATAACCGAATCAGGAACTCTTGCAAGACTGATTTCCATATTGACAGATCACGGCCTTGAATGGAGATGTCCGTATAATCTCAATGCCCTGACGGGATATGTTGAAAAGGACAAAAAGGTAAGAGGAGAACTCATTACCCTGGTAGTTCCCGAAAGGTTCGGATTGTGCGTATTGATGAAAGTTAAAGTGAGCGAAATCAGAAAGTGGCTTACTGAATAAACAGGAGAAATATTATGGCAAGTACTTACGGAGAACATCTGAAGGTTACCATCGCGGGAGAATCCCATGGCCCTTCAGTCCGTGTTGACATCGAAGGAGTTCCTGAAGGAACGGTAATAGATTACAGAGAGCTGGACGACTTCCTCAGGAGGCGTTCAGCTCTTAATGAGGATACAAAAGAACTGACGACTCAGAGAAAGGAACCGGACGAGGTTATCTGGAAAGAGGGCGTCGTGAACTTCGGCGGAGAATTCGGAATCGTGGTAAAACGCTGCATTTCTGCTGAAGTAATGAATAAGGACGTTGATCCTACGGCCTATGAGGATCTTAAATATATTCCGAGACCGGGTCATGCGGATTTCACCGCCATGATGAAGGACGGAATAGAAACGGATACCTCAGGAGGCGGAAGGTTCAGCGGCCGTATGACAGTGGGCCTCTGCATTGCAGGAGGAATCGTAAAGCAGATCCTTAAGAAGGACGGGATCGAGATCATGACCGACATTACAGAAATCGGCGGCGAAGAAGATCCCATGGGATTTGAAGATGTGGTTGATGCTGCCAAGGCAAGAGGTGACTCTGTAGGCGGAGTTATCGAATGCGGCATCATGGGAGTCAAGGCCGGTTCCTGCGGAGATGCATATTTTGACGGACTCGAGGGATATATCTCAAGAGCTGTTTTTGGCATCCCAGCCGTTAAGGGAATCGAGTTCGGCTCCGGATTCAGAGGAGCTAAAATGCTGGGCTCCATGAATAACGACCCCTTCGTTATAGATGAAGAGGGCAACGTACAGACTTCTTCCAACAATCACGGAGGAATACTTGGAGGAATCGCATCGGGCATGCCCATCGTATTCAGGGCTGCCATCAAACCCACGCCTTCCATTTCCAAGAAGCAGTGGAGCGTCAACATGAAGACGGGGGAGCCTGTTGAGATCGAGATCAAGGGAAGACATGATCCCTGCATCGTATACCGCGCACTTCCATGCGTGGAAGCGGCTGCAGCCATTGCCATCTACGATGCTCTTCTGGATGCTAAAGGAGTGACTGAAGAAGCTTCTGAAGAAACAGAGCACGCAGTTCATGAGGAAAATAAGCCTGTGACCCTCAATGACTTCAGAAAAGTCATCGACGAGCAGGATGAACTTATACTGGATGCCCTCAGAAAGAGGATGGATGCCGTAAAGGAAATCGGCAGGATCAAACTGGAGAAGGGCCTGCCCGTTCTCGATGAGGGAAGAGAAGCTGAGATCCTTGAGGGAAAAGAGGAATACGAGAAAGAAGTCCTCATGAAGATCATGGAAGTCAGCAGAAAAGAACAGTCCGCACCCTTCGGACTTCTCGGAAGAAAGCTTACCCACAGCTTAAGCCCCGAACTTCACGAACTCATTGGAAGTGAAACAGGCCACAGCTATGGATATACACTTTTCGAAAAGGAACCGGAAGAACTGGAAGACTTCATCAGAAACGGAACCTGGGCAGGCTTGAACGTTACCATACCTTACAAGCAGGAGGTAATGAAATACCTTGATGAGCTGTCACTTGAGGCAGAAGCCATAGGTGCCGTCAACACTATCGTAAGAAGAAACGGCAAGCTTAAGGGATTCAATACAGACTACTTCGGATTCAAAAAACTCCTGGAAAAGAATGACGCCGATGTAAAGGGCATGAAGTGCCTTGTTCTCGGAAACGGCGGAGCATCCAAGGCTGTCACCCAGGTGCTCTTTGACAAGGGAGCTGCGGAAGTTCACGTGCTGAGCCATAAGGCAATCTCCGAAGGAGCAGCCATAAAGGAAAACAGAGACTGCGAGATCATGGTGAACACCACTCCCGTTGGTATGTATCCCGAGACCGGGGTGTCCGTGGTAAGCCCGGGAAGTTTCCCAAAACTTAAATGGGCCATTGACGTGGTATACAATCCCTTCAGGACCAACTTTACCATCCAGGCACAAAAGTCGCTCATAGACGCAATTGGGGGCCTTGAAATGCTTGTATGGCAGGGAATATATTCATCCATGCTCTTCACGACCCTGAGCTTTGACGACAAGGATGCCATTGCTGCAAAGGTTACTGCGGATATCAGACGCGGCAGGGAGAACATCGTCCTCATCGGAATGCCGGGAGTAGGAAAATCCCACATAGGTCAGAAAGTCGCTGACGAACTGGGAAGAGAGTTCTACGATATGGACCAGATGATCGAAATGAGGGACGGAAGAAGCATCCCCGAGATCTTCAGGGATGAAGGTGAGGATTATTTCAGAGATCTTGAATGCGCTGTTGCCCAGGAACTGGGCCAGATGACGGGAGCGGTAATCTCCACGGGAGGCGGAATCGTAAACCGCGAAGAGAATTACTACTCACTTGCAGAAAACGGACGTCTTGTATTCCTCAATAAATCTCCTGAGGACCTTCCCACCATCGGAAGACCCGTCAGCCAGGCCATAGGAGTGGAAAGACTCTACGAAATGAGACTTCCCATGTACAGAAGCTGGGCAGACGAAGAGATCGCAATCGACGGCTTAAGAACCGACGAGATAGTGGATAAAATAATATAACAAAAGCAGCAAAACCTCTGCCAGCCGGCAGAGGTTTTTTGTGTGGTGTAAGGCAACTAAAAAGCCCCGCGGGTGGCGGGGCAGGCATTCGGGTTATTCGCTTAAAAGTGTGAACTTGAGCTGTACTGGCTGGTGGTCTGAGTAGGCGAACTGCTGGTCTGTTACTTCGCAGCTTTCTACCTTGACGTTGTCCGTTACGAGGAAGCCGTCGATGGTGATCTGGAAGTTTGTCTCCGGATTCCAGGGTGAGTCTGCATTTCTGCAGGAAGGTACAGGGTTTGCTTCATCATAGGGTGCCACAAGTGTCACGCCTTCGGGAACCGTTGAGAGAGGGAAGGGCTGAGCCCAGCTGAAGTCCTCGCCGGATACTCCGAATATGGAGCCGGAATCCTGAAGAAGGTCCATGTTGAAGTCGCCGCCTGCGATCACGTAATTTCCTTTCTGGTATTCTTCGGTGATGACGCCGCTAAGCATTTCAAGCTGTCTGGTAACTATGGTGTCATCCGTTGTATATGCGGAAAGGTGCAGGTTGATGAGAACCAGTTCTTTTCCGTCGGAAGTGGGTATGCGGTTTACGGTGAAGGCTCTGTCCAGGTCAAGGAATTTTGCGAAGCCGTCCTGGATGGGAAGGCTGCGTCTTATGGATTCGGTGATTTTTGTTCCGGACAGAGTGAGGAGTCCGGATTTCGATG
>CAMPCK010000013.1 GCA_946645735.1 uncultured Clostridia bacterium | reverse complement strand
ATTATGCAGCCTTTGTGGGATGTTCCTCAGAGACAGAAGCCAGCTTTGAGACCGTGACCTTCCTCTCAAAGAAGGTTGACGAGCTTGGCCTTAAGTACGTCATGACCATAGAGAATTCAGACGGAAAGATCGCTCAGACCATAATAGATAATACAGAATCAAAAGACCAGGAAATACTCTCCATGAATTCAATGCAGTCAGTGGGAAGAGAAGACATTGAAAGGGGCACATCCTATCTTGATATAATGAAGAATAATCTCGAAGTTCTCAGGACAGCCCTGGGAGCATAATAATAAAGGAAAACCATGATAGAAAAACTTTTTGAATATTTAGAATATCCCTTTGTGAGGTACGCCTTGATAGTAGGAGTGCTGATAGCGCTTTGTTCATCCCTTCTGGGGGTCACACTGGTGCTGAAACGCTTCTCCTTTATCGGAGACGGCCTGTCCCACGTAGCCTTCGGAGGAATCGCCATCGCAAGCGTTCTCAACGTGAGCAACCAGATGCTTGTGGTGCTTCCCGTTACAATTATCTGCGCCGTGCTTCTTCTTAAGACTGGACAGAATACCAAAATAAAGGGAGATGCTGCCATAGCCATGGTATCCGTTGGAGCCCTGGCCTTCGGCTATCTTCTCATGAACGTGTTCTCCACTTCGTCGAACTTAAGCGGTGACGTATGCACGACCCTTTTCGGGTCCACATCGATACTGACGCTTACGGCAAAGGAAATGTGGCTCAGCATCGTGCTTTCCATAGGAGTAGTCCTCTTCTTCGTGATATTCTACAACAGGATATTCGCAGTAACCTTTGATGAGGACTTCGCCAAGGCAACGGGTGTAAGGACAGAGACATACAACCTTCTCATCGCTATTGTTATAGCTGTAATCATCGTACTCTCCATGAAGCTTGTGGGATCTCTTCTGATCACCGCCCTGGTGATCTTCCCGGCTCTGTCAGCCATGAGGATCTTCAAGGATTTCAGAAGCGTTACCATATTCTCTGCTGTTTTCAGCGTGATATGCTCACTTCTCGGAATCGTTATCTCGATTCTCTGGGGAACTCCCGTAGGGGCCACAGTAGTTGCCGTTGATACACTGGGATTCGGCATCTGCAGCCTCATAAGCTCTCTTAGGGGAAGTACAGCACTTGTGAAAGGAAACTAGAATGAAAGACCTGATTAAGAAGATATTTTGCATTTCACTGTGCGTATTTGTAATGATGACATATATTTCCTGCGGAGATTCTGAAGAATGGACAGAAATGAAGCAATAAAAAGGATCGCAATAGAAACTGAAGCCCTGGGCGGAAGAGCCTACCTGGTGGGAGGCTGCGTAAGAGATGAACTCATGGGGATCCAGCCTAAGGACCTGGACATAGAGGTCCACGGGGTAGAGCCATCAAGCCTTAAGAGAATTCTTGAGTCCATTGGGGAGCCCCTGAGCTTCGGCTCTAATTTCGGCATCTATTCCCTTAAGGGCATGGATCTTGACATCGCGCTTCCGAGAAAAGAACATGCCACAGGATATGGACACAGAGACTTCGAGGTAGACGTTGATCCTTATCTCGGAACTGAAAAGGCGGCCGTGAGAAGGGATTTCACCATCAATGCCCTGATGAAGGATGTTCTTACAGGTGAGATCATCGACCATTTCGGAGGAAGCGAAGATCTGAAGGCCGGAGTTATCAGGCATATTGATGATGACAGCTTCCGTGAGGATCCCTTGAGAGTGCTTAGAGCCGCGCAGTTTGCTGCAAGGTTCGGCTTCGGCATTGCGCCTGAAACCGTCAGGATCTGCAGCACCATGGATCTTACTTCGCTTTCATCAGAAAGGGTGGAGGAAGAGCTTAAGAAAGCTCTCAAAAGCACAAGACCTTCAGTATTCTTTGAAACTCTCAGAGAGATGAACAGACTGGGATACTGGTTCAGGGAAGTGCAGGACCTCATAGGAGTGGAGCAGGATCCTGTATTCCATCCTGAGGGCGACGTGTGGAATCATACCATGGAAGTAATTGACAGAGGAGCCGCCTTGAGAGACAGGGCGGATGAGCCCTACGGCTTCATGCTCCTCTGCCTCACACATGATTTCGGAAAGACTGTGACCACAACTTTCGAAAAAGGCAGGATACACGCCTATGACCATGAAAATGAAGGCCTTCCCATCATAGAAGCTTTTCTCGAAAGGATCACAGGAAACAAGGATATCAGGGACTATGTCATGAACATGGTTCCCATACATATGAAACCCAATATGACAGCCTACAGCAGGTCAAAGCTTAAGGTTACCAACAGAATGTTTGATCAGGCCAGATCAGGAAATGACCTCATTCTGTTCTCCATAGCCGACAGACCTGTAATGGCGGGAGATGATGAATTCTCCGGAGACGAAGAGTTTTTAAGGGAACGTCTTGAGATATATGAAGAAATAATGAGCAAACCCCATGTAATGGGAAGGGACCTCATAGAGGCGGGGTTTGAGCCGGGGGAATATTTTGGCCCGGTCCTTGAGTACGCTCATAAACTGAGGCTCGCCGGCGTAAGCAAGCCGGAGGCACTAAAGCAGACTCTCAGGTATGCAGAAGACCTGAAGAAAAGAGGAGAATAATATGGCAAGAATTTATGATTCCGTGGAACAGCTAATAGGACAGACACCTCTTCTTGAACTGAAAAGAATAGAGGAATGCAAAAAACTCGGGGCAAGGATATTCGCCAAGCTTGAGTATCTCAATCCCGCAGGATCCGCCAAGGACAGAGTTGCCCGCGCGATGCTTGACGATGCGGAGAGAAGAGGGATCCTTAAAGATGGGTCCGTTGTCATAGAACCCACATCGGGAAACACCGGCATCGGACTTGCTGCCGTATGCGCTGCAAGAGGATACAGAACCATAATCGTCATGCCCGATTCCATGTCTGAGGAAAGAAAGATCCTCATGACGGCCTACGGAGCTGAACTGGTGCTCACAGAAGGAAGACTCGGCATGCAGGGAGCCATCGACAAGGCAGAAGAGCTCGCCGCAAGCATTCCCGGAGGATTTGTAGCAGGCCAGTTCGTTAATCCCGCCAATCCTGAAGCTCACAGGAGCACCACAGGACCTGAGATCTGGGATGACACGGACGGAAATATCGATATCTTCGTGGCAGGAGTGGGCACAGGAGGCACTATAACGGGCACAGGCGAATACCTTAAATCAAAGAATCCCGGCATCAGAATAGCTGCAGTTGAACCTGCCGGTTCTGCAGTTCTTTCGGGAGGATCCGCCGGAAGCCACGGCCTTCAGGGCATAGGAGCAGGCTTCGTACCGGAGATCCTCAACACAGAGATCTATGATGAAGTGATCAGGGTAACGGATGAAGAAGCCTATGAAGCAGGAAGGCTTCTCGGCACCAGGGAAGGAGTACTGGCCGGCATCTCATCGGGAGCTGCCCTTCACGCTGCAATGATCCTTGCTGGCCGCCCTGAAAACGCAGGGAAAAACATTGTAGTCCTTCTTCCCGACACAGGTGACAGATATCTTTCCACGCCCATGTTCAGGTAAGGGAAATAAACATTTACAGATGATCAAAAGACACAGCTATCTTTTTGGCTATGTCTTTTCTTTTTTTTGCACGTGTGGTATAATATAGCATAATTCTAAAACTGGGGTAGTTTGCGCTTAAATAAGGCAGAAAGGATCTGAAGATGAAAAAGACAATAACATTCATACTGATAATTGCACTGGCATTTACCATGTGTTTTGGAATAAGTTTTGCCTTTGGTGAAACTGCGGATCCACAGGATCAGAATGCGGCTGAACCCCTTCAGACTGAAGTTACCGAGCCGGGAGGAACTACAGACCCGGCGGAACCTTCCCAGCCTTCTGAACCAGGCGATCCTACACAGCCCGCGGACCCAACGGAGCCCGCTCAGCCTGCGGAACCTTCACAGCCTGCAGAGCCTTCACAGCCTGCAGTCACGGTCCAGCCGGCAGCTCCTAAAACGCCTGCCAAGCAGGTCATAAAGAGCCTTCTTCCGGGAAGCAAAAAACTGACGGTACAGTGGGCAAAGGCAGCTGACAGCAGGGCACGTTATGAGATCCAGATATGCAGAAACAAGAAATTCAATAAGGGTGTAATAACGCTTACTGCAGGATATTCCAGGACGGATATTACCAGAACCAAGCTTAAGAACAAAAAAATCTATTACGTAAGAGTAAGGACATATATTCCCTATAACGGAAAGAACATTTACGGTGCCTGGTCAGGTGTAAAGAAGGTCAAGGTAAAGAGCACGGCCATCTACAAGAATAAGACCGTAAGAGGACTTCCGGAACTGAGAGTACTGAGAAGCTATGATGACGGCGACCTTCTGGTGCTGGTCAACAAGTACTACGGAGTGTCAAAGAAGTACACCCCAAAGAATCTTGTAAGTGTGCCTTCATCCTACGGAACATACTCCAACATCAAGCTTAAGAAGCAGGCCTTTGATGCATACAAGACAATGCTTGCCGCTGCCAAAAAGGAAGGACTGAACTTCAAGATATGTTCGGCCTACAGAACCTATGGCACCCAGAAAAGCCTCTTCTTCGGATACAAGAAATCCTGGGGACTTAAGAGGACCTATCTCTACTCGGCATATCCCGGAAGAAGCGAGCATCACACCGGACTTGCCATAGATCTTCTTACGGGAAGAAACGGCTGGAGACTTGATGACAGCTTTGCCAAGACCAGGGAGAGCAAATGGGTCGCAGCAAACTGCGCAAAATATGGATTTATCGTAAGATACCCCAAGAACAAAACAAATATTACCGGATATGCCTATGAACCCTGGCATCTGAGATACGTGGGCACCGATGCGGCCAAGGCCATTATGTCAAAGGGAATCACCCTTGAGGAGTATCTTGGGAATCTTCCATGATCAAACAATGAATTATCGGAAAGGAATCTGAACGCCAAAAGCGCTCTGAACAATAAATGGACAGAAATAAAGTTATAATAAGAACCAGTATAGTCGGAATCTTAGCAAATGTTTTTCTTGCTGCCTTCAAGGCAGCTGTAGGACTAGCTTCACACTCCATCGCGGTAGTCCTTGATGCGGTAAACAACATGTCAGATGCTCTGTCATCCATAGTTACCATCATAGGAACCAAAATCGCAAACAGAGTGCCCGACAAAAAACATCCTCTGGGACACGGAAGAGTGGAATATATCAGCGCCATGCTGGTATCTGCCCTTGTAATCTATGCAGGTGTGACATCACTTGTGGAATCAGTAAAGAAGATCATTAACCCTGAAACACCTGACTATTCCGTAGTATCCCTGATAATCATAGCTTCCGCAGTAATCGTGAAGATCCTGCTGGGAAGATATGTCAAGGCCCAGGGAGAGAAAGTCAATTCAGGTTCTCTTATAGCTTCAGGATCCGACGCGACCTTCGATGCCATCTTATCTGCATCGGTTCTTCTTTCGGCTGTCATCTTCATGACAACGGGACTGTCACTGGAAGCCTATGTAGGTCTTGTGATCTCCTTCTTTATCATCAAGGCAGGTTACGAGATGATCTCCGACACTGTGAGCGAGATCATCGGAAAGCGTGCCGACAAGGAACTTACTGACAGGATAAAGGAACTCATCAGAGAGGAAGAGCCCGTAAGAGGAGCCTATGACCTTCTAATCAATAACTACGGACCGGATAAGAACATCGCATCCGTGCACATTGAGGTGCCCGATACCATGACCGTAGATGAGCTTGATATTCTCACAAGAAAGATCACAGCAAAGGTATTTGCTGAGACCGGTGTTATCATGTCCGGAATCGGTGTTTACTCATACAACACCAAGAATGCAGAGATATCTGCCATCAGAGACAACATCATAGAAAAGGTAATGTCCCATGAGTGGGCGCTTCAGCTCCACGGATTCTACGCAGACCTCAAGGAAAAAACCATAAGGTTCGACGTAGTAATGAGCTTCGATATTCCTCCCAGGGAAGGAATAGCAATTATAACCAGTGAGGTGCAGGAAATGTATCCTGACTATGAAGTCACCGTTTCACCTGACGTAGACCTCACGGATTTATAATAATAAAAATAACAGGGATCAGGATTTGACAAAATTGGGAAATAGCAAAATCATCAAGTTTAAAGAAAATTTAATATATCTTCTTTTCTGGCCCGTTTATATAATTATATTCATGGCGCTGGAATACTTCGGAGGGGACATGCACTTCCACCTGGTGCACTGCTTCGTGGATGATATGATACCCTTCAATGAGTTTTTTGTAATACCATATCTTACATGGCATCCCCTTATAGCCGTAGTTGTAATATATACGCTCATAAATGAGACGGACAATTTCAGGAATCTGATGAAGTTCTTTATCCTGACTTTTATGACAACCATGGTTATTTATCTGGTTTATCCTACCTGTCTGGAACTCAGACCGGAGGTATTTCCAAGAGATAACATATTTACCGATGTTGTAAGGTTTGTATATTTAGTGGATACGCCGACAAACGTCTGTCCGTCCCTCCACATAATCGGATCTTTGGGACTTCTTTTCGCATCCTGGGATACCAGAGGAAAAGACAGCGTCGTCAAAAAAGTTTTCATGGCTCTGGCAGTTGTTTTCATATGCCTGTCAACTATGTTCATGAAGCAGCATTCCTTTGTGGATATTCTGGTGGCACTGCCGATTTCAGCCATAGGCTGGGTGCTCTGCTTCAGGGGTAAAGAAATAGAGAAACTTGAAAAGACAATAAGCGAAGAATTAAATCTATAACAACAGGAGTCTAAATTGGAAGAAAAATATCTTAAAGGATATGCGGAAACCTATAGGCTGTACGAGAATATCCTTAAATCAAAAAACAAATTCAATCTATATAAAGAAGAGCTGAGACCCGTGGTGAATCTTAAGCATATGCTTGAGTCATCGGCTGAGCTCTTCAGCGACAATGTGGCTTTCTGGTATAAGTTCAACAAGGGTGAAGATTATACTCCCATTACTTACAGGGAGACCCTTTCGGACGTCAACGCCCTGGGAACTGCACTTATCAGCAGAGGCCTCAAGGACAAAAGAATAGGAGTGATCGGTGAGAACAGCTACTACTGGGCACTGAGTTACCTTGCTGTTGCCTGCGGAACAGGCGTTGTGGTTCCCCTCGACAAGGAACTCAATGCATCAGAGCTTGAGCAGCTGACAGAACAGGCGGGATTGTCCTGTGTAATGATGAGCCCCAAATACAGAGATACCTTTAAGGACATGCTGGACAGGGGAGTCGGAAATCTTGAGTTCCTGGTGGACTTCAAGGCAGAAACCAGCACCGACAGAATATATGCCCTTAAGGAACTCAAGGCTGAAGGCCAGTCACTTTTAAGCCTGGGAGACAGAAGATATCTCGACAGCGAGATCGATCCCGATACTCTGGGAGTTCTTCTCTTCACCTCAGGTACTGCAGGAGTCTCAAAGGGTGTTATGCTCTCCCAGAGAAATATCTGCTCTGAGATAATGCTTGACCCTCTTCTCATCAAGTATACTCAGGAAGACGTATTTTTCAGCGTGCTTCCGCTGCACCATACCTATGAGTGCACCTGCGGATTCCTGGTATCCCTCTACAGAGGCTCTGCCATAGGTTACTGCGAAGGTCTTAAATACATCCAGAAGAACCTTCAGGAACTTAAGCCTACTATTTTCTGCGGAGTGCCGCTGATCTTCGAAAACCTTTATAAGGCCATAATGAAGACCGTAAAGAAGCAGGGCAAGGAAGCCATGCTGGAACGCGTTCTCAAAGCCAACCGCATCACCGGAAGAGTCGGACTTAACATTTCCAAGATTCTTCTTGGTCAGATCAGAAAGGTCTTCGGAGGAAGGATGAGACTTCTTGTTTCAGGCGGAGCCCCCATAAGACCGGAGATCATGAGATTCTTCAACGACCTGGGCTTCATCATGATACAGGGATACGGACTCACGGAATGCGCACCCCTTGCAGCTGCAATTCCTACGGAAAAGAAGTATTACAATTATGACTCCGTCGGAAGACTGCTGGATCAGATGGAAGTCAAGATCATAGACAAGGACGCTGAAGGCGTCGGAGAGATCTGCCTCAAGGGCCCCAATGTTATGATGGGTTACCTGAACAATCCTGAGGAGACTGAGAAGAGTCTTAAGGATGGCTGGTTCCACACGGGAGACCTGGGATATTTTGACAGGAACAAGTACATCTATATCACAGGCAGAAAGAAGAACGTAATCATTACTGCCAACGGCAAGAACGTTTATCCGGAAGAACTGGAAAACTATCTCGATGAGAGCATCTTCATTTTGGAATCTATGGTCTGGGCAAAGGATGACGAGAAGGGTAACGACAGAGTTATCGTTGCCACCATCAAGCCTGATATGGAGGAAATAAAGAACTACCTGGGAGAGGGAGCTGACGATCCCGATGCCATCAAGGAACTCATCCAGAGCGAAGTGGACAGGATCAATGCACCTCAGCCGCTTTTCAAAAAGATCGGCAAGGTCATCATCAGGACCGAGGACTTCGAAAAGACCACCACTCACAAGATCAAGAGATTTGCTGAAAGCAACAAGAAGGACGAAAACTAGGGTGAGTAATAATGGGATACTTCAGAAGATTCTTTGCAGGTAAGTATCTGTGCCCCGTCTGCGGAAAGCATGTTTTCGAGGAAGCCGGAGCCTATGAGATCTGTCCCGTCTGCGGATGGGAAGACGATCCCCTTCAGAGAAGGGAGCCGGACTTCAGCGGTGGCGCCAACAAACTCAGCCTTGAGGATTATATAAAGGTCTACAGAGAAAGGGAGAAAGAAGATGAATAAGAAACTTCCGGGCCTCCTGATCTTCATCGTGATTCTTGTCGCGGCGTATTTTCTCACAACAATGGGTACGGGAAATCCGGAACAGCCGGAGGACCCCGGGAACACAGAATACACGGCATATACCTTCAGAAATGACAGGCTTCTGGAGGAACATTTCAATAAACACGGCATAGAAATGGGCTTTTCCGATAAGGAAGCCTATGAACAGGCGGCCAGCGATGCCGCAAATAATCCCGATGCTCTCCATAAACTTGAAAAAGAGGATGGGGATGATGTATACTATGTAGAGGAGACAAATGAGTTTGTTGTTGTCTCAAAAGACGGGTTCATAAGGACATACTTTTGCCCGGATTCGGGTATAAAGTACTATGATAAGCAATAGTTTTAAGGGTTGATACGCAGAAAGCGAGGGCTCAGAAATGACAGAAAACAAGACAGAAGCTCTGAAGAAAAAACTTGAAGAAGAAAAAGCTGAAAAAGAAGCCCAGAGACTGAAGGAGGAAAGACAGAAAGCAGAGAATCCTGAAGCTCCCAAGAAGTGGGTAATGCCTTCATGGCTTCCATGGGTATGCGGCGCACTTATTGCTGCCATTATCGGCTTTTTCACAAAAGGCATACTGCTGACAATTGTGGCCATCATTATAGGTGTTCTGATCTGTTTAGCTCTGGAAAAAGTCAGAAGTAAACAGATGGGAGAAGCGAACATCAAGAGCCCTGAGGAATTCTCAAGTGAGATCGCAGCAAAGCTTGTTGAACTGAAGGATCTCGTCATCGACAGGGCAAAGGGCGTAAAGAATTCTGAAATAAGGGAATCTCTCGGATCCATAGCCGGAACTCTCAATAAGATCGCTGACGAAGTCGAGCATGATCCCAAGGACAGAAACAAGGTAAGAAAACTTGCCAACTACTACGGCGATATGCTTCTCGGACTTGTGGACAAGTATATCATGCTCCAGGACAATAAGGAGCAGGCCATAGAAGGTGAAAACGTCGAAACTAGCATGAAGAAGATAGAAGATGCCATCAAGGGAGCTGAAAAATCTGTGAAGAAGCTTCTTGACAGTCTTTTTGATGAAGATGCTATGGAGATAAATGCGGAAATAAACACTTTGGATAAGCTTATGAAGCTTGAAATCGGTAAAGAAGAAGGAGAAGAGCAATGACAGACGAAATGAAGATCAAAGACGAAGCAGAAAACCTTCAGGACATCGTTGAGGAAGAACTCAAGGAAGACGTTCAGGAAACCGTTGAAGTGGTT